>JAMONI010000315.1 GCA_027065935.1 Flavobacteriales bacterium
GGGCCATCCCGCCTTGGCGCTCCCCTACATCAACCTTACGTATCAGACCCGGCACACCCATGTTCATCTCGGTTTTGTCCCATACATCCACCTGCCCGTTGCCAAGCTCAACGTCTTCATGCTAAAAGCCGGCGTACAACAAAACCTCTTGAAGTGGTGGCAAATACTCGACACAGGACGTTTCGACTGGAGCGTCAACTTTAACTACGGATTCATGTATGCAGGAAGAAAACTTTCCGTCAAACCCGGCTTGGCCTACATTAACGCAAGCCTCAACAACCAACAAAGCGGTGATTACGATAACCAACGCCTCGACATCAATTATCACGCCTGGAGTATAGCCACCGCTTGGGCTTATAAAACCGAAAAATGGCGATTCTATACCGCACTGGCCATAGGAGGCGGTATATCCACCCTAAAATTACGCGGCACTTATCCCGTATATCTGTCCGACCCATCGGGCTTCTTTTCCATAGTGGCCACCGACCTCACCGACCCGTTAGACATCACCGACACCCACTTTCAAGTGTTCAACGAAACCGGTATCCGGTTGGATTTCAAGCACTTTTTTCTGCAACTACAAGGTGATTTAGGCACCTATACCGGCGGAAGTCTCCTGACGGGATATAAATTTTAACCCCTCGTTTCTCCGGTCGAATGCCCGTAAGGACAAGGGCGGAAAAAATTTGCTTTATTCAAAAAATATTCGTTAATTTGCAATCCGAAAAAGAGAAATCATGTCACGAATTTGTGAAATAACCGGAAAGCGGCCCATGAGCGGACACAACGTGTCACACGCACATAACAAGACCAAACGCAAATTCAAAGTCAATTTGTTTAAAAAAAGGTTTTACATCCCCGAAGAAGGCCGTTGGGTCACGCTCAAAGTGAGCAAAGAAGGGCTTAAGCTCATCGACAAAATCGGTATTGCCGAAGCACTAAAACGAGCCAAAGCCAAAGGATATTTAACCCGAAAAATCTAACAAACCATGGCAAAGAAAAAAGGAAATCGCGTACAAGTGATATTGGAATGCACCGAGCATAAAAAAAGCGGACTTCCGGGTACGTCACGCTACGTTACAACCAAAAACAAGAAAAACACCCCGGAACGTTTGGAACTGAGAAAATACAATCCTATTCTCAGACGACACACCATTCATAAAGAAATCAAGTAAAACCTTACGACTATGGCTAAAAAAGTAGTGGCAACCCTGCAGTCCAAATCCAAAAAATACACCAAGGTAATCAGAGCCGTCAAAAATCCCAAGACGGGTGCTTACACTTTTGAAGAAAAAGTAATGAACGCCGATTTGGCGAAAGAATACTTGAAAAAATAACTTTAACTTTCAAAACCTTTAACAACCGAGCCGTCCCCACCTTTGAGGGCCGGCTTTTTTATTCGTATTTTGTATATTGAACCGAAAAACAAAATTCCATGGCACTGTTCAAACGCTTCTTTTCCAAAGAAAAAAAAGAAAAGCTCGACAAAGGGCTAGAAAAAACCAAAAAATCCTTCTTTGAAAAACTTACCAAAGCCGTAGCAGGCAAATCCAAAGTGGACGACGAAGTATTGGACAACTTGGAAGAAGTCCTGATCACATCGGACGTAGGTGTTGACACCACACTGAAAATTATCGAACGGATTGAAAACAGAGTAGCCAAAGAAAAATACCTCGGCACCGACGAACTCAACCGGATACTCCGGGAAGAAATCGCCGGATTATTGGCCGAAACGGAACAACAAGACACCGGATTTTCCGTCGAAAACACCCGGCCTTACGTAATCATGGTAGTCGGCGTGAACGGTGTGGGAAAAACCACCACCATCGGCAAACTGGCTTACAAATTCAAAAACGAAGGAAAAAAAGTATTTATCGGAGCGGCCGATACCTTCCGGGCCGCCGCCATCGACCAATTGGAAATTTGGGCGCAACGTTCCGGTGCCACCTTAATCAAACAAAAACACGGCGCCGATCCCGCTTCGGTAGCTTACGAAACCCTTCAAAAAGCCCTCAAAGAAAACGCCGATGTGGTCCTCATCGACACGGCGGGGCGCTTACACAACAAAATCAATTTGATGAACGAACTGAGTAAAATCAAACGCGTCATGCAAAAACTCATCGCCCAAGCCCCGCACGAAATCCTGTTGGTATTGGACGGCACCACCGGACAAAACGCTTTCGAACAGGCCAAACAATTTACCAAAGCCACCGAAGTCAACGCCTTAGCCGTAACCAAGCTCGACGGAACCGCCAAAGGCGGCGTAGTAATCGGCATTTCGGACAAATTCAGTATTCCCGTAAAATATATCGGCATCGGCGAGCAACCCGAAGACCTGCAAGATTTCGACAAATTCGAATTTGTAGATTCATTTTTTAAATAAAAAAAAATTGTTAGATTTGAAGGAAATTATAACAACCCGTATGAGAGTACAAATTTTTCTTCCGATATGGCTTTTTATCCTGAGTATGAACCCGTCCTTTGCTCAAGAAGGCATCCCCGTTTATTACGACTACCTGACCGATAACCTCACCTTGTTGCACCCCGCCATGAACGGCGCTAGCCGCTGCAGCAAAGTCAGACTAAACGGTCGAATGCAATGGGCGGGCGTACAAAACTTCCCCATGTTACAAACCCTAAGCGTCAACAGTCACTTGGGTAAAAATTCGGGCTTCGGCCTCATTATCTACAACGACCGAAACGGCTACCACAGCCAAAAAGGATTGCAATTTGCCTTTGCCCATCATTTACAATTGAGTAAAGGCAACACCTTTAACCAACTCTCATTCGGACTTTCGGCCATGTATTCCATGAACCAATTGGACCAAACCTCATTCGACCCCGCCCTCTTCGACCCCGTAGTCAGCAGAGTACTCGAAAGTGCGGGCTACTTCAACATGGATTTGGGATTGGCTTGGCACATTCAAGGTTTTTACTTTATCGCATCGGCCAAAAATATCCTGCTCATGCACCGCCCCTTATACTCCCCTGATCTTGAAAATGCCAACCTTCGTAATTACATCGGGCATATCGGATACTTTATAGGAAAAGGACGCGGATTGCATTTCGAACCTTCCGTGATGATGCAATACAAAGAATATTCCGAAGAACTCATAGGAGATTTCAACGGCAAATTTTACCTGGATTTGTCCGGAGGAGGCGCCCTGTTTTTCGGAGCTTCCTACCGGAATTATTTCGACTCTTCTTCCATTCAGTCTTTGCAAGATGTCAGTCCCTTCTTGGGCATATTCATCAATCGATTTACCGTATCCTACGTGTACACCCACCAATTATCCGAAACCACTTTCAGTCAGGGCGGATTTCATCAAATCACTCTGGGCTTCAATTTCGATTGCCGCGAAAGACCCCCTGCATTGGTATGTCCGCATTTGAAGTAAAAACAAATTGCTTGATAAAAGAAAAATTTCATATCTTTGCATTCGCTACAACGCCTGGGTGGCGGAACTGGTAGACGCGCTGGACTCAAAATCCAGTTCCCGTTGAGGGAGTGTGGGTTCGATTCCCACCCCAGGTACCGACCCCGAAGCCGCTTCCGGATGGAAAGCGGTTTTCTTTTTATCAAATCAAGTGATTTTCGTATTTTTGAACGGCTTAACTTACCGGAATGATTAATCAAACCCACATCAAAGAATTGGAAAAACGTATCGAAGATTTACGCAGATATCTTCATATAGACAAAAAAAACATCGACTTAAAAAATCTCGAAGAAAAAACCGCCGCACCCGGATTTTGGGACAATCAAAAAGAAGCCAAGAAAATATTATCGCAAATCAAAACCCTAAAGGACCTTACCGGAACGTATCAAAACCTGACGCAATCCTTGGAAGACCTAAAGGTCTTATATGAATTTTACCGCGAAGGCGAAGCCTCGGAAAACGAAGTGGAAACACAATACAGCACCACGCTAAAAGCATTGGAAGAATTGGAATTTAAAAACATGATGTCGGACGAGGCCGACCCCTTGAGTGCCGTTTTGCAAATAACGGCGGGAGCGGGCGGTACCGAAAGCAACGACTGGGCCGAAATGCTCTACCGAATGTATTTGATGTGGGCGGAAAAGAAAGGCTACAAAATCAAGCAATTGAACTATTTGCCCGGTGAAGTGGCCGGCATAAAAACCGTTACCATCGAAATCGAAGGGCCCTATGCCTACGGCTACTTGAAAGGGGAGAACGGGGTCCACCGGTTGGTTCGCATTTCACCGTTCGACAGTAACGCCCGGCGTCATACCTCGTTCGTATCCGTGTACGTTTATCCCTTAGTGGACGATGAAATCGAAGTGGAAATCAATCCGTCCGATTTGGAATGGCAAACTTTTCGCTCCAGCGGAGCCGGCGGACAGCACGTTAATAAAGTGGAAACGGCGGTTCGTGTAAAGCACCTGCCCACCGATATTGTGGTGGAATGCCAAGAAACCCGGTCGCAACAACAAAACCGGGAAAAAGCCCTCCAAATGCTCAAGTCCCGCTTGTATGAGCTGGAAATGCAAAAACGAATGAAAGAACGGGAAAAAATCGAAGCCGGCAAGAAAAAAATCGAATGGGGATCTCAGATTCGCAATTATGTTATGCATCCGTATAAATTGGTAAAGGATTTGCGCTCGGGCTATGAAACCGCCAATGTGGATGCCGTAATGAACGGCGAACTGGACGGGTTTATCAAGGCTTATCTGCTCTGGGCCTCGGGCGAAAAAAACAAACAAGCCGGCTTGTAACGGGTTAACTCTTGTCTTCCTTATGATCTTGAATGATTAACAATTGCGAATCGTTCCGGTTAAATTCGGGCTGGAGGTTGGTATGCGTAATGCCGAAATCTTTTTCGAGTATTTCCTCCACTTGCTCGCAAATTTTATCGAATTTCGACAAGGGAATATCTTCATTAAATGTTAAGTGTGCTTCCAAATGAATATCGTGTTCGTTAAGACGCCAAATGTGAATGTGGTGCATATTTTTGATACCTTCAACGGTCTTCACCTTCCGGTTTAAATCTTTAACATCGATATCTTTCGGGGCGAATTCCATCAAAATTTCAAAGGCTTCGCGCCATAATTTTCCGCCCAAAACCATGAGGTAAACGGCAATGATCACGGACAGAACCGAATCGACACCGTAATTTCCGGTAAATTTCATAATCAATCCTCCGGCCAAAACGGCCACCGACGTAAGCATATCGGACATCAAATGCCAATAAGCGGCGCGCATGTTCAGGTTGTGCTTTGCATCACGCATCAATAACAACACACTGATGCCGTTGGCCAATATCGAAAAGCCGGCCAACCAAATCACCATATCCGAATTCACCTCTTCGGGCTTAAAGAATCTTTTGACGGATTCGGCTACCAAATACACGGCAATCATAATCAACGTGGAAGCATTGATGAAGGCCGCCAACACTTCGGCGCGTTTAAAACCGTAGGTTTGGATATGGTTTTGCTTGCGCTTGGACAATTTGTGGGCCGCATAGGCAATAACCAAGCTGAGTACATCGGAAAAGTTGTGCAATGCATCGGAAATGACGGCCAAACTACCCGAAATCACTCCTCCGATGATTTGCGCCAACGTGATGAATACATTCAATACGACCGCAATACCGAGATTTTTGCCCGAAATATGGTGATGATGTCCCATAAAATAAAAATTAATCTTGTTTCTTCGGCTTATCTTCTTGGTTCAATTCGTTGATTTTTCCGGCCGCCGCCAGCGAGCTTATCAGATCGGTGAGCATGGAACTGGCCACTTCGGGGCGGTTGGGAATCAAAATCAAATTGGATTTGGCATCCTGACCGATGGCTTGCAGGGTGTCGTAATGTTGGGTAATGATAATCAACGCACTGGCTTCTTGCGGATTAATTCCCGCTTTGTTTAGCACATCCACCGATTCTTCCAGCCCTTTGGCAATTTCGCGGCGTTGGTCGGCTATGCCGCGCCCCTGCAGGCGCTTGCTTTCGGCTTCGGCTTTGGCACGTTCCACGATGAGGATGCGTTGGGCGTCACCCTCGTATTGGGCGGCGATTTTTTGGCGTTCGGCCGCATTGATCCGGTTCATCGCCTCTTTCACCTGCGGATCGGGATCGATATCCGTCACAAGGGTTTTGATGATATTATATCCGTAATCGATCATCGCATCGTTCAACTCCCGTTTGATGGCAATGGCGATGTCGTCTTTTTTTTCAAAAACGTCATCCAAACGCATTTTGGGGACTTCGGCTCGCACCACGTCGAAAATATACGAAGTAATTTGTTCCCAAGGATTTTCCAATTTGTAGTAGGCGTCTTTCACCCGGTCTTTGGGAATTTGATATTGTGTGGAAACTTTCAAATGCACAAACACGTCGTCTTTGGTTTTGGTTTCCACATTTACATCCAATTGTTGGATACGTAAATTAATCCGCTTGGTGAGGCGGTCGATAACCGGGAGTTTGAAGTGTAATCCCGCATAGCGCACCGAATGAAATTTGCCCAAGCGTTCTACGATGACGGCCGTCTGTTGCTTGACGATAAAAAACATGTCGAAGGCCAAAATAAACAAGAGAACCACAAAAAAAATGATAACAGGACTCATGGGTGAATTATTTTACAGCAATATAATGAAAATCGGGATATTTTTTAACTTGCGGGCAAAGAAAAAGCGGTGATAGAAATCGACAACACCATTGTTTCAATCGATTTGTTTAAAGAGAAGTTTGTTTGTGATTTGGATTCCTGCAAGGGGGCGTGTTGTGT
>JAMONI010000316.1 GCA_027065935.1 Flavobacteriales bacterium
GCGGAAAACAACCGGACACGCCGGGTGCGTGGAAATGCAATAACCGCTCATCGAAGCGGAAACCGACACAAAGCCGCCCGGAGCGGCGGGGTAGCAAGTATCGGAAAATTTGTTTAATTTTAATAAATTAGAGTTATGAGAAAAGTAGTTCTTTTTCTTTTGATGAGTTCATTAATGGTTGCCTGTTCTAAATTGAAAACCGAAAAAGGTCAATTATACGGCAATAAAAGTGAAAATCAAGTTTTTATGAATGGTAAGCCGTTTGATGGTATAGTGCCGGTGGAAAATGAAAATTTGATAACGGTTATCACGGATCGTTATCCGGATATGGTTTTTCATTTTGATAATGAAATTGATTTTGCCCGGTGGGTTTCACAACAAGATTTTGAGGTTGACCTGTATGCATATTGGAAAAAAATAAAAGAACTTTCTCAATATGCCGAAACAACCGGAGAAATGGACTTTTATGAAACGCACGGATATTTTTCGCCGGGATTTCAAAATAAGATAAATGAAATTCTCGATTTACTTCCGGATATAATACAGGAGAATAGTAATACGGCAGCCCGTTTGGGAATAGCCCGGCTTTATGATAAAACAAATTTCAGGCGTCATTTGGGCAATTACGGCATCACGCCGAATGTTGGTAGAAGAGCGAGAAATAAAGCGGAATCCATACGTCAAATTGGTTTTTTGGGTTCTTATTATACTCGTACTTGGTGGCGCGGGAGAGTTTTGTTCTTATTTGGAACAGGTCAAGCAGAAATACCCGATTTAGGTTCGTTCAGAAATGATATCGAATCAGTGTTTTTTCATTAATTAATTAATTAATTATAAGTCCGATCGAAATTGATCGGACTTTTTAATCGCGGATTCAAGAAAGATTAAAATGTTAAAATATGATTATGATAAAAAGATTGATTTTTACATCATTAATTTTTGGGGTATTTACCTGTTTGCAAGCGCAAGACACAATTAAAAAAAACGGTGCATTTTTCGGTAAGAATTCCCGGTATTTAGGATTTTGGCATCATATGGGCATAGGATACAGAGATGTACCTAAAACTCGCTTATATCAGGGATCGGTTCGTTTGGGCTACGGATATTTTTTAAATAATCACTTTTCTCCGTTAATATCCGGAGCCTTCCTTTATTCTTATACCATTCAAGGAGAACGAACACTCTTGACACATTACATAGCTTTTACCCCGGCACTGCGGTATTATTTTGCTACAAAAAACAGGTTATATTTCGAAGCGTCGTATAGTTGGGTACGTCAATGGGACGATTATAATTTTAAGGCGGATGATACGCGTAATTTGCAAGCTTTAGGCATCGGGTTTGGTATTAATTTCAGAATAATAAAAAAAGAAAGGTTTTCATGGTTAAACAGGAATGTGTCCTTTGAAGCCCTATACCAATATCATTTTCCCATTACAAAAACATATTCGATTTTTTTTGTCGGCGATAACATAAGGATAGGCCTGGTGTTATATTTGTAGCTTATTGAATGCATTTATTTGCGTGCCGTTTAATATTATATAGTCCGAAAACAACTCCGTTAACGAAAAAATTAAACCGTATAACGGTGGAATGGAATCGTTAAACCGTTGGCGGATAACCGGTGAACGGTGTCATTTCGCCAGTAGGACCGGTGTGACTTATCTACGAATTTGAGATATAGTTTACGAACGAATCCCGGATTTTATTTTCGTTTTTTTGAATAAAACGAACCGATTTGGATTTCCGGGACTTCGGCTGCTTGGTATTTCGTGCGGGTTTGGTTTCCTTTTTCTCGGATTTTGCTTGATTAGAATAATCATCCGGGGGCGATGTTCCCGGGTGTATGGTGTCTTTGTTCCAAATCCGTGTGTTGTGTTTGTTTCCGGCCGGGATGAACGAAAGTTTAATGGCATATCATTCGGTTTATTTCATTAAATTTGTCGAGGTATGAAATTCGGAAATCCCGCCATATTATACGCCTTGTTTTTGCTTTTGATTCCTTTGTTGGTGCATTTGTTTCGCTTCAGGCGGTTTAAAAAAATCATTTTTCCCAACGTGGCTTTTTTAACACAAGTGGAAAAAGAATCCCGGAGAAGTCGCCGGTTGAAGAAGTATTTGGTTCTGTTGACGAGAATGTTGGTCTTGTTATTCTTGATTTTAGGCTTTGCCCGGCCGTATATTCCCGCCAAGGAAGATAATGAAGCAAAGCGCAATCTGATTGTTTTCGATGCCTCGTTAAGTACTTCGTATCAGAATCAATCGCAGTCCGTTTTTATGGATTTGTATGCCATACTTCAACAAAGCTTGAAGGATGAATTGCATTATCTTTTTTATGACGGCGGTGTTTTTTCGGCTTACGATGCCGGGCAAATTGCCGGTATAATACGAAAAAAAGGTTTTGATCCGCTTGTTTTCGATCACGCGCAGGTTGTCGGAAAGATTAGCCGTATGGAAGATTTCCGAAAGAAGGTGTATTATTTTACCGACGCGCAATTCTTAAACAACACAAGCTTGTCTTTGATGCGGCGCGACACTATGACGGCGTATTTTCTTATGATCCGGAAACCCGTTTTTCCCGTTAATGCTTGGATTGATACTTTATACATTACCGATAACAAATTGGATGGTTTTACACTGGAAGCGGTGATTAAAGGCAAAGGAAGTTCATTCGATTTGGTTTTGGACCTGTATGCCGAGCAAAATTTATTGTTTAAACGAAAATTTTCATTACCCAAAAACGAATCGGATACCATCCGGTTCGAAGTGCCCAAAAAGTATAAGGTGCGATACGGAAAACTAAAACTTTCGGGCGAGAATCATTTACTTTTCGACAACGAACTGTTTTTTAAAATTCCCCAACCTTTGACCTACAACATTTTGTTCGCCGGGGATCGGATGCCCGGTTTTTTCAAAAGTTTATACGAACATCCCAATATCAAACTGCATTTTTTCACTCCCGGCGAAGTGCCGTGGAATTCTTTGGACGAGTTCGACTTGCTGATTCTTTACGGATGGAAAACTTTTTATAATTTCGATTTGCTCGAGCGTTACCTGCGAAAAGGAAAATTGATTTTTATTCCCGGCGCCGGCCAAAACGATTTGCACTTTTACCGGCAATTCGGTTTTGCAACGCCGCGTTTCGATACCGTTCGGAGAGAAATTATCCGCATAAATTACGACAGCCGTTTTTTTAACGACGTGTTTACCAAAACCGAAAGCAAGTTTAATCCTCCTTCGGTTCACAGCACTTACTTGTTGGACGATAAGTATGAAACCCTGTTGTACATGGAAGGCGGCCGGCCTTTTTTGCAAAGAAAAAACAACGCATTGATATTCAGTGCCGACATCGACGCAAGTAATTCCGATTTTTACCTTTCTCCGTTGGTTGTTCCCGTGTTTTACAAACCCCTTTGGATGCACACGCGGCGCAATTTGTTGTATCATTACATTCGGCCGGCCGGGCATTTTATCGTCAAGGCAAAACCTTCCGAAAAGCCGGTTGAAATCAGGTCGGGTTCAGAAGGTTTTATCCCTTATCAGGAGCGCATTGGCAAGGAATTACGCTTGTTTGTAAGAGACGAAATAAGCCGGGCGGGAATTTACTACGTCATCGCCGGTCGTGATACGCTCGAGGTATTGGCACTTAATTACGACAGACGGGAAAGCAGGCCGGAATATTTGTCCGAGCAAGTGAACCTTCCCGGAAATGTCCGTTTAATCACATCTAAACCGGATGACGAAGTTTTAGGCACCGGTCAACCGCGACATTTGAGTCGTTGGTTTTTTGTGTCGGCTTTGTTTTTTTTCCTTCTGGAAATGATTTTATTAAGATGGTGGAAATGGAACTGAAACGGAATCTGCGTTATATTTTACTTCCCCTAAGCGGGTTACTTTACATAGCATTGCGAATCCGTCATGCATTATATGACCGGGGCGTTTTACCATCCGTTTCTTTTGAAATCCCCGTGATAAACGTAGGAAATTTGAACGTAGGCGGAAGCGGTAAAACGCCAATGGTGGAATATCTTGTAAGACTCTTGCTCGGCAACAAGAAAAAAGTAGCGGTTTTAAGCCGTGGATACAAGCGCAATACCGAAGGTTTTGTTATGGCCGGAACAAATGCTTTACCGGAAGAAATCGGTGACGAACCGTTTCAAATCCTCGAAAAATTCAAAGATGCGGATTTTTGTTTGGCAGTAGATGCCGATAGGGTGCAAGGCATTCAAAAGCTTACGGAACGGTGCCGTCCCGACGTTATTATTCTCGACGATGCCTTCCAACACCGTAAAATTAAAGCGGGACTCAATATACTGCTCACTCTGTTCGATACACCTTTCTACGAAGATTTTTTGTTCCCTGCCGGAGGATTGAGAGATATTACGTACAGGGCCCGCCAAGCCGACATAATTGTGGTTACCAAGACCGATAATACGCTTAACCGTAAAAAGCAACAAATTAAGGAAGAACTAAAAAAATATACCGATCTTGTTTTCTTTTCCCGGATAAACTACCATTTACCCGTTGATCAAGCGGGAAAACGGGTGGGTTGGGATTTTTTTAAAAACAAGTCGGTGTTGGTAATCACCGGGATAGCCCGCCCGCAACCGTTTTATGAATTTCTTACGTCAAAAAACATTAAATTTGCCCGTCTGTCTTTTCCCGACCATGCGCGGTATCATGACGAACGCATTGAAGCCATCCGGCAAAAAATCCGGAAAGGAGCCATCGATGCCGTTCTGACCACGGAAAAGGATTATTACAAAATAAAAGGTAAAATTCATGCGTTGTATTATGTGCCGGTAACGGTTGAAATGGAAGAGGAGGCAAGTTTTAATCAAAAAATATTGGATTATGTTAACACCCGAAAATTTGTATGAAAAAGCCAAAGAAACGGCCGAGTTTTTATTGCAAAAAACCAACGGTAAAATTCCCGAATACGCTATAGTTTTAGGAAGCGGATTGGGGTCGCTTACGGAAGATATCGATATCGAAACCGAAATGCCGTACGGTGAAATTCCGCATTTTCCCGTTTCCACCGTCGAAGGCCATAAAGGTTCGTTGATATTCGGAACCCTGTCGGGCAAATACGTAATGGCAATGAACGGCCGGTTTCATTATTACGAAGGCTATTCCATGTATGAAGTAACCTTTCCCGAAAGGGTAATGAAAATGATGGGTATTAACAAACTTATCGTGTCCAATGCCTCGGGCGGAGTGAACAAGAGCTTCAAAATAGGAGATGTGATGATCATTCGCGACCACATCAATTTTTTTCCCGAACATCCGTTGCGCGGCAAAAACGACCAACGCTTCGGTCCGCGTTTTGTCAACATGAGCGAACCTTATAGCAAGAAAATGATAGAAGTCGTGGAAAACTACGCCAAAGCCCGTAAAATATGCTACCAAAAAGGGGTGTATCTCGGCCTGTCAGGTCCTACGTTCGAAACCATTGCCGAATACAACATGGTGCGCGTATTAGGTGCCGACGCCGTGGGAATGAGCACCGTTCCCGAAGTGATCGTAGCCAAACACATGGGCATGGAAGTGTTCGGCATCTCCGTAATCACCGATATCGACGATCCCGAACTCATCCAAAGCGTGAATCACGAAGAAGTGATGAAAGAAGCCAAAAAAGCCGAACCCGTAGTAAGGGAATTAGTCCGCGCCTTGGTACGAGACTATTAAACGGATTTATACCATTTATAGAAAATTTTTATCGAAAAACCACGCGATTTTCACCGTTCTTATTTAAATTTGTTCTAAATAATAAAAAATCATACAGCTATGTTCAAATTACCCGAATTACCATACGATTATAATGCATTAGAGCCTTATATCGATGAAGCCACCATGCGTGTGCACCACACGGGACATCATCAAGGTTACACCAACGGCTTGAATGCCGCTATAGAGGGCACTTGTTACGAAAACAAGAGTATCGACGAAATTCTCAAGAGCATTCACGTGCATGAAACCGCCATTCGCAACAACGGCGGCGGATATTGGAATCACAATTTGTATTGGCAAATCATGTCGCCTCAAGGGGGCGGTAGCCCTTCGGGTGAACTGGCCGATGCTATCAACAGGGATTTCGGCTCGTTTGACGCCTTTAAAGAGGCGTTCAAGAAAGCCGGATTGAGCCGTTTCGGTTCGGGATGGACGTGGTTGGTAAGCCGGCACGGAAAATTATCCGTTTGCACCACGCCCAATCAAGACAATCCCTTGATGAAATTCGTGGATTGTTCCGGAAAACCCATCCTCGGAATGGATGTTTGGGAACACGCGTACTATTTGAAACACCAAAACAAAAGGGGTAATTACATCGACGACTTCTTTAATGTGATCAATTGGGACAAAGTAGCCGAACTCTATGCCGAAAGCAAATGAAGTCGAGTTGAATAATAATGCTTTTGCTTAGCCGTCCCTCGTAAGGGGCGGTTTTTTCTATGTTAATCGTTGTTCACTGTTCACCGATTAAAATCCTTCGCATTTTATGTTCATTCTTATAGAAAAACGAACCGGGAAATACGAAACACCCGCCTGCGGGTACACCTCGATTGATTGGAATGCGCATGGAGGGTTTGTGATGGAGATTCCTCACTTGCGTTCGGAATGACAAACGCGTTCCGAAGGCGATAAAAGACTAAAAGAACGACCAATGTCATTCCGAGTAAAGCGAAGCGACGAGGGATCTCACTTTTCGCTCATAAGAATCATTCTTGACGAAACGCCCGC
>JAMONI010000317.1 GCA_027065935.1 Flavobacteriales bacterium
GGATAATACGGCCAAGTACGGCATAAAGTCTTCCGTAACGGGTCAAGGCAACGGCTATTTGACCGGATTTTACAACAGTATCAATTCCGACGGTACCGGCACGCATGCCTCCATACGCAACCGAATTGAAGGAACGGGAAGCGGTACGCATTTAGGCGTACATAATTTCCTTCGCGGTTCGGGCGGTGGATTTCAAGTGGGTGAATTTACCCAAATCGACAACACGGGAAATAATTATCATTACGGCAATTATGTGGAGTTAACCGGACCGGGTTCGGGAGTGCACATCGGATACGCGGCAAATCTGATCGGCGGGGCAACGGGTAGCCAATACGGGGCTTGGACATACTTGGGCGTATCGGGTGACGGCCTTCAATACGGCATTTATAACGAAATAGCCGGTTCGGGCAACGGCGAACAATACGGCACATACAATTATATTTACAATACCGGAACCGGAGATAAATACGGTACTTACAACAAAATCGACGCAACAACCTCAGGTACGCATTACGGTGTGTATGCCGACGTTACCAAAAGCGGAAGTTACGCGGGTTATTTCGTGGGCGATGTATATATGTCGCAAAAACTCTTAAGTGACCACTCGGGAAATGCGGATATGAAAGCTTACATCTACGGCAACGTGGACGCCTCGGGCAACATCATAGCCAATGCCAGTTCGGGAGGTTTTTCGGTAAATAAAACCGGGACGGGCGAATATACGATACATTTCGTCAACCCGCCGGCCGGCGCCAATGCTTATATTGTGGTAGGCAATGTGGAAACTCCAACCGGATTCGGAATAATGTCCGTTACAAGAGGCGCCAATTCGTTTGTGGTAAGAACGGGGAGTGCTTCGGGCATCGCCGCCGACTTCGATTTCTTTTTCGTAGTTTACAAAAAGTAAAATTTATGATACGTACATTTCTTACATTTTTCATAGGATTTTCTTTTCTTTTTACTTCCACGGGACAAACGGAATTGGTCAAAACTTCTTTAGCGCCCGACGGCGGTTCGGCAAGTTCGGGTAATTTGGAAGTCGTCTATACCACCGGAGAAGTGTTCATTGCGGAAGCCGGTGCGGGCAATCTCCATCTTTCCGAAGGATTTGTAGGACCCGATTTGGCGCAATTGCTTCATACGGAAGGTTTTGCCCCCGTAGAAGGTGTCGATATATTTCCCAACCCGGTCAAGGATTTCCTTACTATCAAAATCCGGGATGAAGGAACTTACGAAATCCACATGTTCGACCTTACGGGAAAATTGATTCTTCATCAAACACTCGAAGGCGATTCCATTGAAATCGATATGCGAAAATTACGACCGGCGTTTTATTTGATTTCCATCACCGACCGAAAAAATAAAAAATTCAGTAGCTTTAAAATCAAGAAGATTTAACGGCCGGTGAAACATGTGAAACCAATAGGCCGGAGTTAGGATGCTTCGGCCTTTTTTTATTCGTTGGTAACGGAAGCAAACTTCTCAAGCCGAATGCCGGATGAATCATACACCGCATACGTAAACAAACGAATCCAATCGCCCAAGTTGATATATGTGCTTTGTGCGGACAGCGGATGCACCACCGCATGATGACGATGTCCGAAAATAAAATAATCGAAATGCGAATGATTTAATACTTCCTTACTGTAAATAATCAAATGCTCCTTATCTTCGCCTAAAAAATCGGAAACATGTTCGGGCGTATGATTCCGGCTCAGCCGAGAGAAAAACGACGCCAAAGGAATGCCCAAGTCGGGATGAAGCCACCGGTATGCTATTTTAGCTAACGGATTCCGGAAAATTTTCTTCAATAATTTGTACCGGACATCTCCCGGACCCAATCCGTCACCGTGTGCTACAAAAATTTTAGAACCATTTAATTGAACCACAGCAACACCGGGAATGAGTTTCATACCGATTTCCTTTTCAAAATAATCCCTAAACCACATGTCGTGATTACCGAAAAAATAATAAATCCCTGTGCCTTTGTCGGCCATAGCGGCCAATTTGCCTAAAATGCGCACGGGATTTCGTGGCACGGCATGTTTATAATCAAACCAAAAATCGAAAATATCTCCTACCAAAAACAGAGCTTCGGCATCCTTTTCGATGCAGTCCAACCAAGAAAGAATGATTTTTTCCCTCCGAAAACTTCTCTGGCGGTCGGGATAGCCCAAGTGCCAATCCGAAGTAAAATAAGCTTTTTTTCCTTCGGGGATCGTTAACGATAATTCAGTCTTGGTCATCGGCATACCATTCGGCATAAGAAGTGCCGGTTTCGTAAAGTTTCAACTTATACAAGCGTACGTGTCCGGGCAGGTGCGGACGGATTCGTTCGGCTATATCCAAAAGCATCATTTCCCCCGTGGGTTGAAAATCCACCAATAAAATGTTGTGTCCTTCATCTCTTAAGCGTTCTCCCATAGAACGGTAAGCTCCGTTTTTGTTCAAAAGTAAAGCGTGATCATAAACGTCCACCACGTGTTCTTTTACAATTTTTTTCAAATCGCCGAAATCGATAACCATACCGTATTTTACGTGAGAAGGGTCGTCAATCGGTGTACCGATTACGGTTACTTCCAAGCGATAACTGTGTCCGTGAACATTTCGGCATTTGCCGTCATAACCGGCCAATGCGTGTCCCGTTTCAAAATGAAATATCTTGGTCAATCTGATTTTATGCTTCATCTTCGGGTTCTTTATATTTTTTTTGTGCCACTTTTACAAAAATAACGGTAAATAACACACCTATCAGCACCGGCAATAACGCCGCAAGCCAATATCCGATATGATACCAAACATCTTTTTCGTGCATAGCGACAAAATGAGACGTAAAGATACAAAAAAAACCTCGTGGTTTGATTACAAGTGTGAAGCACTGAAGGTATCTCCTTGCCTGATATCGCCCGAACGAAATCCTTTGAGGAACCACCTGACCCGTTGTTCGGACGAGCCGTGGGTAAAAGCATCCGGTACCACCCGACCCGTATGTTTTTTCTGCAACCTGTCGTCACCCACCGCTGCCGCGGCATTCACCGCTTCTTCGATATCGCCTTCGTTGAGAACGTGCTTCATTTTTTCAATATGATGCGCCCACACACCTGCCAAATAGTCGGCTTGCAGTTCCAAGCGCACGGATAGTTTGTTGTACTCTTTTTGGCTTAATCTCGGGCGCATACTTTGCACTTTTCGAGTAATGCCAAGTAGATTTTGCACATGATGACCCACTTCGTGCGCTATGATGTAGGCTATGGCAAAATCGCCCGAGGCCCCGAAATTACGTTTCAAATCACGAAAAAAACTCAAATCGATATAAATTTTTTCGTCGGCCGGACAATAAAACGGTCCTACGGCCGCATGGGCCGTTCCGCAAGCGGCTTGGGTAATGCCGTCATATAAAACCATTACGGGGGGACGATAGGTAGTGTTTAGCTCTTCACGGAAAATTTTGCCCCACACGTCTTCCGTGTCTTTCAATACGACTTTGGTAAATTCCGCCAGTTCATCGTCTTTGTCCGAAACCCGGGTTTGCGCCGGATCGGAAGGACCTTGCCGTTGTAATAAGTCAACGGGGATTTCTCCCGTAATAAAAGTATATGCAATTAAAAAAATAATCGTGCCGATTCCAATGCTTCCGCCTATCACACGTCCGCCTCCACGTCCACGCCTGTCATCGACATTTGTACTTTTTGCTCTGCCTCTCCAACGCATAATAAATTAGTTTTGAAAGATTTAAGACAAAAGTAAAAAAATATTTTCGTCCGGTCAACGGAGCGCTTGACAGAAATGAATTTATGTTGTATATTTGCAACACAATATCGCGGAGTAGAGCAGCAGGTAGCTCGTCGGGCTCATAACCCGAAGGTCGCAGGTTCGAGTCCTGCCTCCGCTACTAAAGCCAATCTTTTTTATTTTTGTCGGGCTCATAATCCCGACTTAAGTCGGGACGAAGAAACCCTGCGGGAGCGTCCCGCCTCCGCTACGAAATAACCGTCCCGTTGCCGGTTTTTTATAAACTCTTCCTCATGTTCAGCGTGTATGTTTTATATTCAATTCGGCACGATAAAGTGTACATTGGGTACTCATCACAACTTGAAAATAGAATGCTGGCACATAATTTCCTTTCACGAAAAGGTTGGACACGTAAGTTCAGACCTTGGATATTGATTTATTATGAAGATTTCAAAACTAAATCTCAGGCAATGAAACGGGAACGAACGCTTAAAAACGGAAGAATGCGTAAATGGATAAGAGAAAATTTTATTAATGAAGACAGATTCTTTGATTGGCTCGCCGAGAAACGAAAGCTTAATAGCTCGTCGGGCTCATAATCCCGACTTAAGTCGGGACGAAGGATCCCTGCGGGAGCGTCCTGCCTCCGCTACTAAAGCTAATCTTTTTTATTTTTGTCGGGCTCATAATCCCGACTTAAGTCGGGACGAAGAAACCCTGCGGGAGCGTCCCGCCTCCGCTACGAAATAACCGTCCCGTTGCCGGTTTTTTATATTTACAAAATTTAATATTTGCAAGTTTATTTTTCACGTTTACCCGTGGATGTACCCGGTGGGAATTATCACGAAGGGATGTAAAAAACATTTCTCGAAGTTCGAATGTGCTTTCTACCAAACGGTTATAAACTTTCGTTCCAAATTTCCAAATATCGCTCGGCTATTTTGAGGTAATGGTGTTCTTTTTCAATAAAATCCCTTGCATTTAGCGATATTTCTTTAATCTTTTCGGGATGTTCTATGAGTATCGAAAGCTGTTCTAATAAATACGCGCTATCGGGGAGGGCATTGATACAAACCGGACGGTTCAGGCGGTAATGGGTTTTGAATTCCCGTTCGGCGCCGGTAAACACCACTTTTCCCATGGCCATACTCTCCAAAGCGTTGTAACCTTGGTCGTAAGAATACACTTGGTCTAATACGATGTGAGCTTGTTTGAGATTGTTAATGTATTGTGTATAAGGCAAATCCACAGTCTCTACGATGCGCACCCGTGAACCGTATTTTTTCTTTATCGCCCTTAAAGCTTCGCTAAAAAATTTGTTTCCTTTTTTCCAATAATTTCCACTGTTGATTCCGTGAAAAACGACAATTTCCTTATCCGCAGGCGGAAGATAGTAGGTGATTTTATCGATGTTGACCGGATTGGGAATCATGCCGGCGTTTTTAGGATGCTTGGCATAGGGAATGGCATAATCCAAATCGGTGGGAATTACGGCCCGAACCTCATTCATAACCCAATCGTGCAAGGCTTTGAATTCGGGTCGGAGATATTTTAAGGAATACCGGAATTTGGTTTTCATCCGGTACGGATTTTCTTTATATGGCGTCAAAATGTTATACTTCATTTTTTCTGTCAAATAATAGGTATTGGTAACGTAATCGTCACCGCATGCCAAGAGAAAGGCTTGCCGGTTTTGCCGGAAAATTTGTTCCAAAAAACGCCGTTCATAACTTAAGGGAGTCTCGAAAGGGTAAGTATTGATTAATTGAACGGTATCGTAATCTTTGAGTTCGGAAATGATTTTGCTCAAGCGCAGGGCTATTTCAAACCGGGCTATGTCGTACCGGGTTAATTTGTGAACGGCTTTGCGAAAAAAAAGCAAGGGATAGCTTTCGTTCCATACGGGACGAATCGAATAGTCGGCGGGATATCTTTTAAAATCGTCGCCCGAAGCCACGATATGCGCCTGATGTCCGAGTTCGGTCAAAGCTTCTTTCAGTGTATTGTGTAGCCTGCTGTATTCGCCGACTAAAAGAATTTTCATAACTTGCTTTAATTCATCACAAAGATAATCAACTTATGGCATTGGCATTGGAAATATTGATTGCCACGCAAGACAGGTCCGATCTGGCCTTTCTCAAGTACATGTTTCCCGCCGGACATGATGAGTTTAACTTATTGATTATCAACCAAACAACCGAAGACAATTTTATCGATGAGAAATCGCTTCCCGGTAATGTCCGCGTAATCAATTCCTTGGAGCGCGGTCTGTCCAAAAGCCGTAATTTAGCTTTGCGGTATGCCTCTAAGGATGTATTGCTCCTTGCCGATGATGACGTGCGTTATGAAGAAGGTTTTCATCAAACGGTTTTAAAGGCACACGAGCAATATCCGTCAACCGTGCTTATTTTTCCCATAAAAGACGAGAACGGACGTTACTTGGGTGCTTATCCTGGTGATACGAAATCAATGGATGACTTTTGGGATGTTTTTTCTCCGCAAATCAGTATTAAGCGTAAATATTGGGCGAGGAACCCGGTTTTTTTTGATGAAAATTTCGGTTTGGGTGCCCCCTACCCCGATGCGGAAAATTTTATTTTTTTAAACGAATTGAAAGACCGAAAAACGGACATTTTGTTTATAAATACCGAACCTATCGCCATGCATCCGCGTTCTAATTCGAGTGCGTTTTTGGAACGGGATTCGAATTTCAAAACACGCTTGATGATCATAAAAAAATACCGTCCGCACTTGCTTTGGCCTTATTTTTTCAAATTGCTTTTTTCTTTGTGGATACGTAATCGAATTTCCGTCGGGGATTTCGGTCGCAAATGGCGTATTTTCAAGGAAGTACTCAGCGGGAAAGGTTGACTTGGTAGAGTTTTTTGAAGATTTCTCTTCGGTTGGTCACATTGAGTTTTTCATAGATGTTACGGATGTGGGTTTTTACCGTATTCTTGCTGATAAACAGTTTTTTGGCGATTT
>JAMONI010000318.1 GCA_027065935.1 Flavobacteriales bacterium
TTTCTACGGGGAATTATACGTTAAATAAAATGGCGTCACACCTGGCGCACTACTACGATTACGTATATTGGTCAACACCTTTTTCCGGCACACAATTTACAATGGGAGATTTGATAAATAATGCTTGGGCCTATTATAAATTCGAACCGAGCCTGCAAGTCCCCACGCAAAATCCGGATCCGGGGTGGGTAGCGGTATCGTCCGCCGATGCGTTCCTGCCCGGCAAAGGTTACGCCATTTCCGCTCCCGTTGGATTTACCGGAGGCAACTTAAACGTGAGTTTTAATACGTCCTCTCAAGCTTTTCAAACCGGAACCGTCAGCGTCCCCGTAAGTATTTTGGGTACCGGAGGTCAAGACGACGACGACTGGAACCTTGTGGGTAATCCTTACCCTTCGGCCATCGATTTCGACTTGCTGGCACAGGATAATCCCGGTATAAGGGGTGCGTATTACGCTTGGACCAACTGTGCGGGTTTAGACGCTCAAGGTCATCACCAACCCTCGGGTTACACCGTGTACAGCGTAGGCGCAGGCGCCGTTTCGGCCTGTTCCGGTACCGGACTCACCACCGGACGTTATATCAACTCCGCCCAAGGATTTTTCGTAGAAGCCTTAAATGACGGCAACCTTGTCTTTAAAAATAGCCACCGGGTGACCGAAAACAACGATAATTTCATCGGACGCCTGTCGCCCCGCGACCGGGTTTGGATTGATTTGACCGGCAATACCGGAAGTGAATTCAGCCAAATACTCATAGGATTTTTCGAGCATGCCACCGAGGGAATAGACCGGATGTATGACGCCCGCGCTTTAAGCGGATACGGAACCTCCCTGTATTCACTCAATCGCGGCGAAGCTTTTGTCATTCATGGCCTCCCGGCTTGGGACGGCACCCAACGGAACGTTCCTGTCGGTTTGGCCGTTTATCAACCGGGCGTTTACACCATCGGTATCAACCGTACGGAAGGCGTTTTAGACCAAACCGATATTTACATTCACGATTTTTCCGACGACACCTATCATTTGCTCTCCCAATCCGATTATACCGTCTATCTCGATGCCGGTGTACATAACAACCGCTTCGAGTTAATCTTTGCACCCCGGACCATGACGGCGGGCGGCGAAAAAACATCCGTCATAACCATTCGGTCGGACGGTAACGGACTGTTTGAAATTCATTCGCCCGAAGCCGTATCGGAAATCGTTTTATATGACCTGAACGGTCGTGTGGTGCGCAAACAACATTATGACGGTATTAAAAAAATCGAGCTGAATTTACATCATTTGGATCGCGGTAGTTACATATTGGAAATTATTACCGGCGATGGAAAACACTTGGAAAAAATCATCAGATAAAAAAAGATATAACCACATCTTATATTCGTCATAGAAAAATCTAATGCCAAAGCGTTGTGGAAGCGTTGTATTAATGTTATTTTTGTTACAAAAGAAAACCGGATATGAGAAAAATTTTCGTAGCGTTTGGCTTATTGTTATTTATTAGTTCGTGCGGTGAAGACAAAACCGTGGAAGCCACCGAGAGCAAAGAAGTGAAGAAAATTCAAACGGAAAACACGGAAGTATATAACAAGGTGGATCCTTCGAGCGAATTACATTGGCGCGCCTCCCATTTGGGCGGTGTCGGCAAACGTTTCGGTAATTTTTCCTTGAAATCCGCCGAAGTTTTGGTGAACGACGGGAAAATTACCAATGCTCGATTTGTCGTGGACATGAACTCCATAACGGTTGAAAACTTCAAAGACGACTTGAAGAAAAAAAACAAGCTGACCAACCATCTCAAAAGCGCCGACTTTTTCGACGTAGCCCGGCACCCTACTTCCATATTTGAAATCACCGGCATCGAACCCGTCGATGAAGGCGACTTTAACAGCAAGATTACGGGAAATTTAAAAATCAAAGACATTTCCAAGAGCATAAGTTTTAAAGCCGATGTCGAAGTAACCGAAGATTACGTTCGTATTCGGTCCGAGGATTTCTCCGTCAACCGTCAGGATTGGGGAATCAATTACAATTCCGAAGGTACGCCCGGCATTCCGCGTGATTTTCTCATCGATGACGAGGTAGGATTCCGGGTGGATGTAAAAATTAACAAGTAATTGTTGTCCATAACGATAATCACTCATTGTCCCGTCAGCTTTTGTGACGGGATTTTTCTTTATTTTTAGACCAAAATCCGAATTATGGCCGAAAAAAAACTCATCGAATGCGTACCGAACATCAGCGAAGGAAGAGATATGCGAAAAATCAACGAAATAGCCTCCGTCGTGGAAACGGTTGACGGAGTCAAGCTGTTAGATATCGACCCGGGCAAAGCCACCAACCGGACGGTGATTACTTTTGTGGGCGAACCGGAAGCGGTGACGGAAGCCGCCTTTCGCTTAATCCGGAAAGCCAAGGAATTGATCGATATGCGCCAGCATCAAGGCGAACATCCGCGCTTCGGTGCCACCGATGTTTGTCCTTTGGTACCCGTTTCCGGAATCAGCATGGAAGAAACGGTCGTTTATGCCCGGAAGCTCGGCGAACGCGTAGGAAAAGAACTGAACATTCCCGTTTATTTATATGAAAACGCCGCTACGGAAGAAAAACGCAGGAATTTGGCCCGAGTTCGTAAAGGCGAGTATGAAGCACTGCCCGATAAACTCAAAGACCCCGAATGGAAACCCGATTTCGGACCCGCCGAATGGAATGAAGAAACAGCCCGCTCCGGGGCCGTGGCCATCGGGGCGCGCGATTTTTTAATCGCTTATAACGTTAATCTCAATACCACTTCAACCCGGAGAGCCAATGCTATAGCCTTCGACATCCGTGAAGCCGGACGAATCAAGCGCAAAGGAAATCCGCTGACCGGCGAAATCGTGAAGGACGAAAACGGAAATCCCGTTCGCATTCCCGGCAAATTCAAAGGTGTAAAAGGTATCGGTTGGTATATCGAAGAATACGGCATTGCTCAAGTATCTTACAATATTACCGACATCAAGAAAGCGCCGGTTCATTTGGTTTTTGACGAAACGGTCAAAAGTGCCGACAAACGGGGCGTGCGTGTCACCGGATCGGAAATCGTAGGTCTCGTTCCGAAAAAAGTTTTATTGGACGCTGCAGATTACTTCCTTAAAAAACAGCAACGTTCATTAGGTATTCCCGAAAAGGAAAAAATCAAAATCGCCGTCAAATCTTTAGGATTGGATGATTTGAAACCTTTCAGACCCGAAGAGAAAATCATCGAATACCAATTGGAAAAAGACAACCCGGGAAAACGGCTTATTGACATGCGTTTGAACGATTTTGCCGACTTGACCGCTTCGGAAAATCCCGCACCGGGCGGCGGTTCGGTTTCGGCCTATATCGGAAGTTTGGGGGCCGCACTGGGAACGATGGTAGCTAATCTTTCTGCGCACAAGCGAGGATGGGACGAACGTTGGGAATATTACTCCGGATGGGCGGTAAAAGGTGAAAATTTCAAACAAAAATTGCTGGAGTTAGTGGACAAAGATACCGAAGCCTTTAACAAAATCATGGAAGCGTTTCGACTTCCCAAAAAGACCGAAGCGGATAAGGAAAAAAGAAAAAAAGCCATTGAAGAAGCAACCGTATATGCCATTGAAGTTCCTCTTGAGGTAATGCAAACGGCTTACGAGGCCATGGAAGTAAACGAAACCATGCTACACGAGGGCTTGCAAAGCTCCCTTTCCGATGCCATGGTGGGTATTTTGGCACTTGCCACAGCCGTTGAAGGCGCTTATTTTAACGTGTTAATCAATGCAAAAGATTTAACCGACAAATCAAAAGCGAGCGCATTCATCGAAAAAGCGGAAAATTTACTTCACCGGGCAAGAAAAAAAGAAGAAACATTGCGGCAAACGGCTTTGGAAAAACTAAAATAACAAAAAACCGCCCCGAAAGGCGGTTTTTTCGTTGAACCCGGCTCTTAACGTATTTTTTCCTGAGCGATTTGTCGCGCAATAACGATTTGTTGGATTTCGGAAGTTCCCTCGTAAATTTGGGTGATTTTGGCATCGCGCATCATTCGTTCCACGTGATATTCACGTACATACCCGTAGCCGCCGTGAATTTGCACCGCTTCGGTGGTGACCCACATGGCCGTTTCGGCCGCATCGTATTTCGCCAATGCACTGCTTAAAGTAAAATCCAAGCCTTGATCTTTTTCCCAAGCCGCACGCCAAACCAAAAGCCGGGCGGCATCGATACGGGTTTTCATAGCGGCCAGTTTGAAGGCGATGGCTTGGTGCCGGATAATGGGTTTTCCGAAAGCTTCTCTTTCTTTAGCGTATTGTAAGGCCCGCTCAAATGCACCTTGTGCAATACCCAAAGCTTGTGCGGCAATGCCTATACGTCCGCCGTTCAGGGTTTTCATGGCAAACTTAAACCCGAAGCCGTCATCACCTATTCGGTTTTCTTTGGGGACTTTTACGTCTTGAAAAATCAAAGAATGCGTATCGGAACTGCGGATACCCATTTTATCTTCCTTAGGACCGATACTAAACCCTTCCCAACCTTTTTCGACAATAAAGGCATTGATTCCCTTATGACCCTTTTCCGGATGGGTTTGGGCAATAACCAAAAAGTAATCGGCGTGGCCGGCATTGGTAATCCAGTTTTTTACGCCGTTGAGCAAATAATAGTCGCCCTTGTCTTCGGCGGTGGTTCGTTGATGCGTGGCGTCACTACCGGCTTCGGGTTCGCTCAAAGCAAAAGCACCCAGTTTTTTTCCCGAAGCCAAGGGGATAAGGTATTTTTGCTTTTGCGCTTCCGTTCCGAACTTTTCCAATCCCCAACATACAAGTGAATTATTCACACTCATAATTACTGCGGCGGATGCATCGATCTTGGCAATCTCTTCCATAGCCAACACATACGAAAGCGTGTCCATTCCGCTACCGCCGTATTCGGGCGATACCATCATGCCCATAAAACCCAGCTCGCCCATCATTTTCACTTGACGCTCGGGAAATTCGGCATGAATATCGCGCTCAATTACGTCGGGAAGAAGTTCGGTTTCGGCAAAGGTTTTTGCCGCTTCTTTTATCATTTGATGTTCTTCGGTTAATGAAAAATCCATAAGCATTATCTTTAAAAAGCGGGATAAAAATATGAATTTTCAATAAACTTTCAAAAACATTAAGAATATTTCAATGAACAAGCCCGTTTTTCAGACAAACACCAAAACATATTTATCAAAAAGGTATGATTTTTGCATATTATTCAACCGTCTGGTTTTTATTATCCGTTTATTCAATTTATTTTTGAAAAAAAAGAGTTATGAAAAAAATTATCTTTTCCTTATTGGCCGTTCTCATTTTCGGAAATATAAACGCACAGAAGCTTAGCCGGAAGCAATACGGCGCATTGTTGGTCAAAAAGTTACAACTGTCCAAAAAATTCGGTGACCTGCAAGCCTACCGGTCAAGCCTGTATGACCTGATTGCTTGGGAAGGCGAACAGTCGGCTTATTTGGACACGCTGGCCGATTTTTATTACGCGAACAAAGAATGGATTCCGTTTGTTCTCCTAAACGGTGAACGACTAAAACGTCATCCCGAGCATAGGGATTATTTGTATATGCAAGCCGTAGCATGGGAACAGCTGGGTAACCTCAAAGAAGCCGTCACTTATTACGAAAAGGTGTATGCACAAAATCCCGATGACGCCAAAACCGGATTTCAGTTGGCTTGGAGTCAGTATCAGCTCAAACGACTCGATGAAACCTATCGTACTTTGATGGGACTAAAAGACAAGAAATTTCCCGAAAACGTTTACGTAAAAATTCCGGGTATAAAAAACAAAATTATCGACGTGCCCCTCAAAGCGGCCTATTTCAACCTGTTGGGATTGGTCACTTACGATTTGCACAATTTGGATTTGGCCGTAAAATACTTTGACGAGGCATTGAAAATATACCCCGATTTTGAATTGGCCCGGCAAAACAAAGCCGCACTGGAACTTATGAAACAAAAACTGGAATCATCCGGAGCGGATAAAGAAAATAAAGAAAAGAAATAACAATCCTCATATGGTAGCGATATCTAAATTTAAGCAAGCGTTTCAAGTTATGCTTACCGGATTGGCTTTTGCCGTTATCTTGACGAGTTGCCAAAAAGAATTTGCCGAATTCGGTCAAGACGGCTTTATATATACATTAAACGGTGAACGAAAACATCCGGTTGATAACAAAAAGTTTTTTTCGTTAGCTCGCGGTTCTTATCCTTCCTTTACCGCCATACCGGACCTCAACGTTCAAGACACCATTTACGAACTACGTTTGACGGATGACGAAGAATCGCTTAGTCTGTACTATTATATCCGATACTTTGAAGGCGAAGGTTTATATAGCTTGGCCAACGGAAAATTGGATTCCTGTCAGGCTAATCACGGGGCCGACACCTATTCCGTTCCGAACGGTGATATTTACTTGCATGTTTTGGAGTGGAACGCCGAAGAAAACTACATGAATGCCGTATTTGAAGCAAGATTGAAAAACTCCGGAAAAACCCTTGACATTACCGACGGTTACATCAATCTCGTTTTAGGAAAAAATACCTATTAAATGAAAAATTATACACT
>JAMONI010000319.1 GCA_027065935.1 Flavobacteriales bacterium
AAAGTGGGCATTAACCAGATGACTCCTATCACGCAATTGGATGTGAACGGTATTATCCGTCACGGTAAATCCTTGCGTTTTTATTCGGTCAATAACGCCTTGGGACGCGAATGGGTTCGCTTTACCGATGCGGCCAATACATACGGCGACAATTTGTTTATAGGTTCGGGAGCGGTTACGGCCATAGGAGGCGGTGAAGCGGCAAACTACATTCGTGACAATGTGGATAATAATAACGGACACGAAACCTTATATCTCGGATCGGACGTAAAAGGAACGGGTAATGCCGTTCGTATTATAACGGGTCTTCAGGACGGATGGGCCTATCGTGTGGAAGCCATGACCATCAAAGGAAACGGAAATACGGGCGTGGGTGTTACCAATCCCGCCGGAAGGGTTCATATCAAACACACATACGATGCGGGAACCAACAGTAGCGGACAGAATTCCGATTTGGTAATAGGAGATATGAACGGTGTGCACTTGGAACTCGACGATAATGAAATCATCGCTATGGATAACGGAAATACCACAGGCATTCTCTATCTTAATGCCGACGGAAACGCAGTTAACATGTTCGCTCATCAAAACGGTCAGCTTAATATTAACAACGGCAGCTACAGCTATGCATTAAACCTTCCCAACTTTTCAACCTCCAATATAGGACGCGCCCGGGCCAATGCATGGGTAACCTATTCCGACAGCCGTTTAAAATCCAACGTTACCGAATTAAACGGTGCATTGGACCTCATCAACCGGATAGCGCCCAAGAAGTATTTCCAACACAACAGCCGTTTTGTTACGAGCGGTGAAAAGGATTCATCCGTAAAAGGCATTGAAATTTTATCCGGAGGAGAACAAACTTTCGGGTTTATTGCACAGGAATTATACCGCGTATTGCCCGAAGCCGTTTATAAGCCCGAAAACGAACAAACCGATCTTTGGAGCATCGATTATCAAAAGTTGATTCCCATCCTGACGGCTGCCATTCAAGAGCAACAAAAACAAATCGAAAAGCTCAAAGCCGAAATCGAAGCTTTAAAAAATTCGGGAAAATAAACCTTACCCTTCTCATCGGTTAAAAAAAGCCTCCTTGACCGGAGGCTTTTTTTATGATTCCATGAGCAATTTGGCTATCTCTTCTTCAAATTTTTCCAAAGTAAACTCCCTGCTCCACCGGTGTGCGTTTCGGTTTTTTTCTTGATAAATTTCCGGATTTTGCAAGTGGTATGCTATCTCATCGGCGATTTCGTCCGGATCGGGATTAACCAAGCTTCCACGCCTTCCTTCATCCAGCATATAAGGGACCGCCGAAATACGCGTTGTAACGGGCAGGCATTTCCATACCATTGCTTCGGCCACCACTTTGGGCCAACCTTCGCTCCGGGAAGGAAAAATAAGAAAATGTGCGTTTTGATAGGCTTTTTTTACCTCTTCGGCCGGACGTTTGCCTAAGAGTTTGATGTATTCACCCAGAGAATTGCGTTCGATAAAAGATTCGATGTTTTTTCGTTCGGGACCGTCGCCGTAATATTCCAAACGGGCTTGTATTCCTCGCTCTTTGAGTTTTTTTACGGTTTGTGCGGCCAACAGCGGTCTTTTTCCCTCCAGTAAAGTGCCCACAAAAAGTAATCTCACGGGCTCTTGCAAGGTTTTGTCGGGTATTTCGTAAATTTCGTTTTCACTGTATGATGCGGTAAAGAACGAAAGGACGTGTACGGGTTGGTTGTCCCATTTTCCGTAGGCCAGAACTTTAGCGTTTTTCGTCAACCGGGGTGATGCAACAATTCGTTGTTGTAATTTATAGGACCAAGGTTGCGTAGATTCCGGGTCCCAATTGCCTGCATACTTGACGGTTTTGGGTTTGGCGGGAAAAAAGATTTGGACGATACTGCCGAGCAACCCCATGTTGCCGGGAAGTCTCAAATGAATATGATCCGCCTTTCGCATTCCCCGCACTATTTTATGAATGATGTAAGGTAGTCTTACGGAGGTTTTTAAAATTTCTTTCGGAGTAATCAAAGAAAACCGGGGTACTTTCAGTATTTCGGGCATTTTATCATAAGGCAAATCGATAGGTGACGGTTGCGTTTCGGTTACCGGGGCTACCAGAATAAAATCATCCGTATGCTTGAGCCAGAGGTTCATTTCTTTGATGTAAGGTCCGTATGCATATAACCGGCCTTGATGTTTTTTGTGGACAACGTGGGTAACAACCAGAAATTTCATAAACTCGGACGGATTTAGAACAAAGTTACGATTTGAACGCATAAAAAAAAAGCGGACCCAAAGGTCCGCCGAATTAAACCGGTATTGAGATTACAATTAAACTTCGATTTCGGTCCAAAAGTTTTCCAATCCTTCGAGTTCTTCGGCCGCTTCTATAAGGAGCAAACCGTTTTCGGTGATGCCGTTTGAACTGACGTATCTCGCTTTTCTAAGTAATGTGAGTGTATTTTCGAAGGTTTCCAAGTCCATTTTCAATAATTTGAGGGCTTTTTTCCAATTATCGGGCAGGATGCGCACTTTTCTTTCTTTCACGTACAGACTACCCACTTCCTTCAAGGCGCGCAAAAGGTTGATAATATCGGGAGTTACGGGATACTTAAAATCACCCGCCAGTCCCGAAGTGGCTTGCTTGATTTTCTTGCCGGGTTCGGTCAGGAATATCATACGGTTGGGATAAAAATGGATGATGGCTCTTGCATCGAGTTTTTCGATGAGTTGAAGGAGTTGTTCATCGCCGTATTGGGGAAACTCTTTTTTCAGATCTTCCAAATAAATTCCGGTCGTATAGGGAATTTTTTTGATGATTTCCAAGCCGTATTTGGTGATGTTGGGCGTTTTGTTGTTGTAGGCCAATTCGGCAAAAAAGCGTCCCGTGGGCGTAGGGGCATTGGAAATCAATCCTGCACTTTTGGCTTTTTCGATGGCGCTCCGGTCGGGCGACAGGAAAGCATGCCGGGTTATGGTGACGGCTTTAACGCCTTCGGCGGGGATTTCTTTAGGGTTGTTTGCCAATATTTCCAAAACACGGCTTCCGTCGTAGGTCAACTTGTAATACATTTTTTCGTCTTTATCCAATTCGGGTTCGATGAGTTGGAAACCTTGCAGTCCGAACAATGCGGCGTCGAAATCGTAAATCTTATTGAACCACTCTTCGGCCGATTTGGTCAGGTCCAATTCTTCCACATAGCGTTGCTTGAGGGCGGGCAGTTCTTTCAGTCGCCGTCCGTATTTTTCTTTGAGCGCCAACGCTTCTTTGTAGCGTTTGTCGATAAAAGCCGACTTGATGTTTTTCTTTGTGGCTTTATAATCGGGATTTTGTTGATATTTTTCTTCGATTTCACGTATGGTTTGTAAAATGCCGAGTTCCAGTTCGTCGATATCGATACTCATGGGATCGATGTGGAATTCGTCATAAAACAAATCGGCTGCGCGTAACAGGTGAACACCCGCCGGCAAAAAATCGCCTTGTTCGGTAATCAAGGCTTGGGCTACCAAATCTTTTTTCAGTTCGTCGGCAACGGGAATGTTTTCGGAAATGTCGAGCATCGCTTGCAAATATTCCTCGGTAACCGGTTTGAAAAATGCGCCTTTCAGTAATGCCGCCCTGATTTGCTGACCGATACCGGTGAGGTTGTAATAAGCGCCCGACGGAGCGGAAAACGACATCAATCGCAATGCTTCGGATTCCAAAATTTGAAATTTATCGGCATCGAGCAGTTCGCGTTTGGGGGATGGGCCGGGAAGCGTTTTCTTTAAAAATTCCTGCAATTTTGAATTAATGTAAAAATAAGGCCGTACGCTTTCATAGACCTCCAAGACTTTTTTTCCGAATTCGCTCAAGAGATTGTTGACCGCCAATCCCCGTTTTTCCAGTTCATCCTTCATTATATCGTTGATGCGGTCTTTGGCCATTTCGGCCGTATAGAGCATGTTGATGATTTCACTGCCGACAAAGCGGAAGTCGTCCGTATATTGTTCCAAACCGGGCATAACGCCGTTCATTTGAGAGATACGGTATCCTTCCATCAACATCATTCCCGGATACGTCAGGTAAAAATGATCTTCATCTTCTCTCAACAAGCCCATTTGAACCAATTGCACGTAGTACAGGTAATCTTTATCCGATTCCAATATTTCCAAGGAATCGATGTTGTCCATTTTTTTGTCGAAGACGTCTTCGAGAATTTTCAAATGTTTTTTGGTCAGTATCATAGTTTTTTGTTTTTTTCGGTTGATGAAGCAATAAAATCATACCGTCGGGGCGGTTCTCACCATTTTGTCAGTTTTTCGGAAAAGTTGGCATAAAAAAAGACCGTCCCTTCCGGACGGCCTTTTGAGGTTGATGTCAAATTAAACGCTTACTCGCAGTGTAATTTGGCTTTTTTGGCCAAGAGTTCGTCTTCGCTTTCTTCGTGTTCGGGATGTTGAACGATGGCATCGACGGGACAAACGGCCACACATTGAGGCTCGTCATAGAAGCCTTTACACTCGGTACATTTATCGGGAACGATGTAGTAAAAATCGTCCGAAATGGGGTCGTGTTCGTTGCCGTCGTCCAAGCAAGTGCCGTCAGCCATGGTCCAAGGTTCACCGGGTTCGTAGATAGCGGTGTTAGGGCATTCGGAGATACAAGCTCCGCAGTTGATGCAATCTTCGTTTATTAACAGTGCCATAGTTCTAAAGTTTAGTATTTTTGTATCACAAATATATAATTAATTTTTTAAATGAAACCCTCCCGGATAAAAAATTCTTTGGTTCGTCTCGGAAAAATTTTGGAAAAAACGGCCAACACATCCCCCGCTTCCGGCGAAAAAGACCCGTATTTGTCTGCCTTTCTGTCCGTTATCAAACTTGTACCCGAAAAAAACCCTTGGTTCACGCCCGAACATCTGCAAACCGCCTTTCGATATTGGGCCAATGCGCTCACTCCCGGAAAAATAAGCAAGTGGATTGATTCTTACACCCTTGACCGAGACTTTACTCCCAAAACGATAGGTATCGTTACGGCGGGGAATATTCCTTTGGTGGGCTTGCACGATATGCTGAGCGTATTGGTGTCGGGGCATAAGGCCGTGATTAAAATGTCATCGCAAGGCAATCTGTTGCTCCCCGCAATTTATAAATTTCTTTCCGCCATAAATCCCGATTGGAAAAACAAAGTGGAATTCACCGACGGAAACCTAACGAATATTGACGCCGTTATAGCTACCGGAAGCGACAATACCGCACGTTATTTTGCGTATTATTTCGGCAAATATCCTCACATCATCCGGAAAAACCGCAACGGCATTGCCGTGTTGACCGGCCGGGAAACCGAAGAAGAAATGGAAGGCTTGGCCGACGACATGATGTTGTATTTCGGATTGGGTTGCCGTAATGTGTCGAAAATTTTCATACCCGAAGATTACGATTTGAATCGAATTTTCAAAAGTTCGCTCAAATACACCCACTATGTCAATCACCGGAAATACATGAATAATTTCAGATATAACAAAGCCGTTCTGCTGATGAGTACCGACGCAAACCAACGTAATGCTTTGCTGGAAAACGGATTGATATTGCTTAAGAAAGACCATCGTTACGCTTCACCCGTCGGGGTAATTTATTACGAAACATACCAACGCATCGAAGAGGTGAAAAAAATCATCGAACACGACCGAGATAAAATTCAAGTGGTGGTAACGAATACGGACCTCCCCGGTGCCGTTCCTTTCGGCAAAGCGCAACAACCCGAATTGTGGGACTACGCCGACGGTGTGGATACGGTACAATTTTTATTAAACCTCAACTGAGCTTATGAAAATAAAGTGGATTGTTATAGGAAAAACCGATGATAAATGTATCGGTGAACTCACGGAAAAATACCTGATGCGCCTGCGCGGATTTATTCCGGCGGAACTCATTGAAATTCCCGACCTGAAAAAAACCAAAACCATGCCCGAACGCCTTCGCAAAGAAAAGGAAGGCAATCTGATTTTGAAGCAAATCAAACCCGGTGATTATGTGGTGTTGTTGGACGAAAATGGGCGGTCGTTTAGTTCGTTGCAATGGTCGAAACATTTGGAAAAACTTACGGCCCGGATTCCGGGAAATCTTCTGTTCGTTACGGGCGGTGCTTACGGATTTTCCGAAGCCGTTTACAACCGTGCCGATGAAAAATTATCCCTCTCGCCCATGACCTTTTCGCATCAAATCATCAGGCCCCTATTTGCCGAGCAACTTTACCGTGCCTTCAGCATCATCAAAGGACATCCCTATCATAACGAATAAACTACATTTGCCAGAAAATTCTTAATCATGATACGTGCTTTCAAAATTGCTTTACTTCCCGTTTTTTTCTACTTGCTGGGTAACTTAATCGTAATCGGTTTGTTCCTGATGTGGGGCCGGACGGAAATGCAACACGGCATACTCAACAAGGATGCCCCGTATTTGGCTCTTGTAGCTTATACCATACCGCTCCTGTTTGCCATTTGGGCCGGTTTAAGAGCCTTA
>JAMONI010000320.1 GCA_027065935.1 Flavobacteriales bacterium
ATCCGTTCCCACCGGATAAACCTCAAGAGTGTTTTGTTCGTACACGTCACGTCCGATGATGGCCGTATAGTGCGGTTCGCCCATGGGTAGCGGCATGTCGTAGATGATTTTGGGATTATCGGAAGCGATATCGATCAATTGATGGTTTTGCGGATGCAACGGTCCTACCGGGTTAAAGCGGTCGATAGACAATTTGTTCAAAGCGATCAAATATTTACCGCGAGGTTTTTTGGTATCGCCGTGATAAGATACCAAGTGACCGATGTTATAGTGTGAAGGAACAAATCCCAAGACGGATTTTTCGCCTTTGGGGTCGTCGCTTTTGTAATCCCATTTGGTTACTCGAGAATCCACATAGATAGAGGTGTAAACCACACCGTCACGGCTATCGAATTGGGTGTGAAGCGGTCCTAAGCCTACTTCAACGGATTTGTGCAATACATCTTCGAGTTTGAGAATCGGAATGCCGAATGAGTCTTTTCCGTCGTAATTTTTCTCGTCGATGGCTTTTTTGATTTTTTCGAAATCATACACCCAAGCGTGCGAATCCAGTTTTCCGGCCACGATGATGAAGCGTCCGTCGGGACTTACGTCCACACCGTGGGGTGATTTGGGTTCGGGAACCAAATAGAGCAATCCGTATTTTTTGGATTCTTCGATGGTGATGACGCGCATGCCGTTGATTTTCTTCTTACCGATTTTGCCGGCTTTGATGAGTTCTTCGGCTTTTTTCCAGTTGGTTACGTGCAAATAATCCACATCACGTGAAGAACATCCGGCTTCAAAAGGCGGACGGCCGGCTTCGATACCACCGAAGTACATTTCGGAGCAGAAGGAATTGGTGAATCCCCATCCGTAGGACACGCCTTTACCTGCGTCGGAAAGGTCTTGCGTGTAGGGCGGGAACTCGAAGGTGAAGGATTCTTCTTTAATTACCCGTCCTTTGTCATTGTCGAATTTCCAGTAGGTTAGTCCTCCTCTCCAGTATTTTTTGAAGTTTTCTTCGGTCAATTCGTAGAATTTACGGTCGAACGGAGCCGGATATTGGGCGGCTTCCATGAAGTATTCGGAATTGGGTGTGAAGAAGCAACCGCCGTGATCGGAACGGAAAATGGGGTTTTGTACCACTTGTTTTACCATCCAATCCCTTAAATCCACTATGAACACACGGGGATTGGCTTTATCGTTGATGGCCAACCATTTTCCGTTGTATTCACCGTTGGTTTCGGAGAAGCCGGGATGGTGGGTATCACCCCACAGGATTTCGGCTCCGTCGATAAAACCGTCTTTCATCAAGTTGTAGGTTTCTTCGGAATATCCGTATCCGAAGTAGGGTTGACGAGTGTTTATGGGAATGTATTTTACCATTCGCATGGAAGGTACTACGTAAGTGGGTAAGTTTCCTTCCTGACCGCCGGAGTTGGCCGCTACGGCTTCGTCGCCGATGTTGTCGGGCGTGTAGGTTTTTACGGCGGCCAATACGTCGTCTTCGTTCAATCCGCGACGTTTTACCACGTCTTGGAAGGATTCTTTACCGCGAGGTGCTCCGATGTTACCGGAGTCCGCAGCTTTCTTTTCTTTATCACCACCGCAACTCACGGTGAACGTAGCGAGTATGAGCATGCCGGCAAGCATGGTCAGGTATCGCAAACCGGGTATTTTATGTGTATTTCTCATATTATTCGATTTTCTTAAAAGGTTTATTGTTCGATTGAAACAACGCTTATTCTTCATTACCCAATTTTTCATCCAACAATTTCTTAGCACGCAAGCCTACGTCGGCGGCTTTCACTTGGTATTGCCAATATTGCTCGGCCCAGAGGAACGCGTCTTTCCATTTGCCTTCTTTGGCGTATTTCTTGTAATTTTCTTCGGCGAACTTGGCTTTGTTCAATTGGTCCACGGCATCTTCCACCAATGCTTTTACGTAAGGATACTTTTGATAATTGTTTTCTTTGAGGTATTTCACTACGCCGTTGATTACGTCGGCGGTTTCTTGGATTACTTTAACTTTTTCTTCGTATTGTTTCTTGTATTCTTGCAATTGTTGAGGCGTTAGTTTTTCGGCCGTTTGTGCGCCGAGTGAACTGAAGTTGCTTCCCAGAGGAGCGCCTTTGTATCCTTTGGGACGTACCAAAAGGATTCCTTCCATTTCCAAGTGCAGTGCCGAACAGAATTCCGTACAGTAGTAAGGGAACACGCCCGGACGGTCGGCCACGAAGGTCAAGGAAGCGGTTTTTCCGGGTTCGAACGAACCGTGTTTTCCGTAGGTGTCGATGGTAAATCCGTGGGTTTCGTCTTCGGCGCGTTCGAGGTTGGTCAGGTGGAAGGTAACGATGTCGCCTTCTTCCACTTCGACGATTTCGGGAACGATGTGTGAACGAATGAGGGTTCCGAATACGTGTACGCGGTTGCCTTTACGTTCGATTTTTTCCTTACCGGCCAAAGTGCGGAAGGGTGAAGGTTCACCGGTTCGGGAGTTGGTTCCTACGGGATAGCGAATAATGGGTTTGATGGTGGTTCGTAGGATGGCTACGTTCCCATATACGTTGGCTTGTGGCAAGGTCATGGTATAAATGTCGGCCATTTCGTCGTCGGCGGAGATGTCGATAAGGTGTTGTACGCTCGGACGAACGGGGCCGGTGGAAGGCAAGTTTTTCAAGTACGCTTCTTTGTCAACGGCGATGAGGTAGTTGGAATGCGGTTCGGTGGACAAACCTTGAGGGGTCATTAAGTATGAAGGTTTGAAGTTGAGTTTTACTTCGTCTTTCTTTTTGAGATCAACATAGTTGAAACGCACGATTTTGCTGTCGTCGTGAGCGGAAGCGTACGCGATGTTTTTACGATAGTCGAAGGTTACGTCGATTACGTTTTTTCCTATGGCGACGGTGCCGTGTTGTACTTCGGATGCATTAAGGTTTTTGCCCAAATTGGCTTTTACTTTGGAAGCGTCGAGAACGACCACTTCGTCGGCGGCTACCACTACGTATTTTCCGTCGGGAGAAACTTTTAATGTGCTGGCTTTGGCCGGTAATTCGATGAAGCTTACGGCTTCTTTGGCGTTGTCGAATGGTACGTAATCGAAGTTGTTATGCGATTTTTTTTCCATTCCGGCCACTTTCTTGTAGTCTATGGCATAAACGTAATATTTACCGTCTTTTGAAGCCAATCCGAAGAACATGCCGTCGCTTGCTCCTTTACCTACGTCGTTATAATCCAAGACGTAAGGAGGGAGTTCGATGGCGAAGGATTTTTCTTTGATGATGCGTCCTTTGTGTTCGCCTTCTTTTTCCAAGCGTTCTACGGCCCAGAAGGTTACGGCGTTTTTGGCTTTGGCCATATCGGTTTCCCGGTTGTTCCAAGGGTGAGGGAACTGACCGGTTTGCACCACATAGTCGGTGTTGGGGGTTACTACGGCTTGCGGGAAGAGGTTGTTCATAATGGGATTGGATAATACTTGTTTGGTTTCGAAGTCGTCCAGTCCCATTAATGCTACTCTGGCGTTGGAGCCGTCGGTAAAGAATGCGTATTTTCCGTCGTATTTTCCGTCGGTTTCCGAAAAGGCGGGAAACCACATGTTTCCGTAGTTAGGAATACGGTTGTCGAGTGACGATTTTTTCAGCAAGAGTTGGGATTCGTCATCAAAACCGTATCCTTGCCACGGTTCGGGGGTAAACACGCCTACATATTTGTAAATACGCATGGAGGGTATTCCGTACACGATCATCGTACCGGAATTTCCCGTGCCGACAATGGCAAAATACTCGTCACGCCCCCCGCGAGGCATGAAAGTCTTAACGGCAGCCAGCTTATCTTTATCCGTTAGGCCGCGTTCTTTCATTACAGCATCCACTGTTTCCTGCGCAGCGATATCCGACATTCCCATGAGGAATATCAGTAGCGCAAACACTGATTGGGTCAACCAATTTGTTCTTCTCATAATACTAAATTGTTTAGCTAAATTTTGGAAATTAAATTAATTAAGTTTTTTTGGCACAAAAATGATAAAAATCACTTTTTTTGTTTTTCTAAAATAAGTAACAAATGTGCAAAAGATAAAAGATTTCTATTTGGAATCAATCTAAATTTGTGCGGGTTTAAAATAAAATTTATGTCATTTTTTAAGTATCGAAAATGACATTTGTCATTTTATTTGGATGAAGTGTGTTTTCGGAAGTAATTTTCCAAGTCTGTATTTTTCATTTCGAAGCGTAATATTTTCAATTGATGTTTGACCGCCCAATCGAAAACGGCCGAACGGATATCTTCGTTGCCTTTGAGGAGTAGTTCCCAAGTATTTCCCCCCAGGTTTTCCACCCGGTGTATTTGTTTGATTTCGTTGAATAATGCAGGTTCTACTTTCAGGTCTAATTCCAATAAGATAATTCCCGATGTTTGTTGGATGTCTTCAACGGGTTTGTCGGCTATGAGTTGTGCGCGGTCGAGGATAAGCACTCTGTCGGCAATTTTTTGGACTTCCTGCATGATGTGGGTGGACAGGATGATAATTTTGTCGTGGCTGAGTTCCTTGATGAGGTTTCGAATTTCCACCACTTGGTTGGGGTCTAATCCTGTTGTGGGTTCGTCCAAAATCAATACGGAGGGATTGTGTAAGATGGCGGCGGAAAGTCCGACCCGTTGGCGATATCCTTTGGAAAGCCGGCCTATTTTTTTGTGTGATTCGGCCAACAGTCCCGTTTTTTCAACGGCTTCCCGGATGTTTTTTTTGTTCGCACCGTATAATCCCGCTATAAACTCGAGATATTCAAAAACATACATATCGGTATATAAGGGGTTGTGTTCGGGCAGGTAGCCTACTTGTTTGCGTACATCCATCGGATTTTCGGTAACGGAATAGCCGTTGACATATACGGTACCGCCGTCGGGGCGCAGGTAGGTGGTCATGATTTTCATCAAGGTGGATTTTCCCGCTCCGTTGGGGCCGAGTAGTGCGACCACTTGCGGTTTTTCGATGATAAATCCTACTTTATCCAAGGCTTTTTGCTTGCCGTAGTATTTTTCCACGGCCAACACTTCAACGCTCATTCCGCTTCGTTTTTGCTACGGTATTGCTCGATTAATTTTTCGGCCTTTTCCTTATCTTCTTCCAGGACCAACACCGGCACCCGTGAAAAGCCGATGCTCGGGAAAAGTCCTTTTTCCTCCACGCCTTGGAGTACTACCCGTATGCCTTGGTTTTCCAAGTAAGCTTTCAACACGTAGGCCTCTTCGGGTGTGATGCATTCCCAAACTTTTATCCATTTTATTTCGTTCATAATTAACTTTTTTAAGGTTTACTCATACAATGACAGGATTTGGGCGGCGTGTTCGTTTGTTTTTACTTTCGTAATCACATGTTCGATTTTTCCGTTTTCATCCACAATAAACGTGGTGCGATAAACTCCGTCGTATTCCCGGCCGTACATTTTCTTTTTGCCCCACACGCCGTATAATTTTACAATTTCTTTATTTTCGTCGGCCACCAAGTCGAAGGGTACCTTGTATTTTTCGTGAAACTTTTTTTGTTTCTCCACCGGATCGGGGCTGACACCCAAGACCTCGAAGCCTTTGGATTTCAGCAGTTTGTAATTTTCCGACAGGTTTACGGTTTCTTTGGTGCATCCTGCCGTAAGTGCCTTCGGATAAAAATAGAGAATGAGTTTTTTGCCCTTAAAGTCTTGTAATGCCACTTTTTTCCCGTCTTGATTGATGCCTTTAAATTCGGGAGCTTTGTCTCCGGGTTTTAAATTGGTCATATTTCCTTACTTTTGATTAGTGTTTAGTAAAATTACGAAAAAATGACCGAAAAAGAAAAAGCAAATCTCATTATGAAGAAGTTGGACGAATTGTATCCCGACCCGCCCGTTCCGTTATATCATACCAATTTGTTCACTTTGCTTGTAGCCGTACTGCTTTCGGCCCGAAGCACGGACAATGTTGTCAACAAAGTTACGCCGAAGCTTTTTGCACTTGCCGACAATCCTTACGATATGGCCCGGCTCGGCGTGGAACAGATCCGGGAAATCATCAAGCCGGTGGGGTTATCGCCCCAAAAAGCCAAAGCTATCAAAGAACTATCACAAATTCTCGTTGACAAATATAACGGAAAAGTACCCGACACGCTCGAAGCACTCATTCGCTTGCCCGGTGTAGGGCGTAAAACGGCCAATGTGGTTCTCGCGCAAGGCTTTGGAAAACCCGCCTTTCCGGTGGACACGCATATTTTCCGCCTGATGCACAGGTGGGGACTTTCCCGCGCCAAAACACCCGACGGGGTGGAAAAGGACGCCACCCGGATTTTTCCGAAGGACAAATGGATCAAACTGCATTTGCAAATGATTTATTACGGACGTCAATATTCACCGGCCCGGAATTGGGACATTGAAAAAGACCCCATTACCAAAGCCATTTGGCAGGAGGAAGGGAAATATCCGGGAAAGAAATTCAGGTCGGGTTAATTTT
>JAMONI010000321.1 GCA_027065935.1 Flavobacteriales bacterium
CAGTTTGGGCTCGGTTTGTACGAATCAAAAAGCACGAGGCGTTACCGGACAGCCCAACCCCATCGGAGATCAATACACTATCGACTATTTTGCCCACGAAGTAGGCCACCAATTCGGAGCCACACACACCTTTGCCAATTATTGCGGAGGCAGTCGCACCTCATCCACCGCCGTGGAACCCGGTAGCGGAAGTTCCATTATGGCCTATGCCGGTATTTGTTCGCCCAATGTACAAAACAACAGCGACCCGCAATTTCACTACGTTTCTCAAGCACAAATATGGAATCACGTCATAAGCACCACTTGCGCACAAACGATTAATTCAGGCAACAATGCCCCCAGCGTAAGCACCGGTCCCGACCGTTGGATTCCGAAAAATACCCCTTTCGTGCTTATTGCCAACGCTTCCGATCCCGACAACAATACCCTACAATACACATGGGACGAAGTGGACGTTTACACCGGGTCGGCTTCCTCTTACACACCCAATCCCTCCAATACCAACGGGCCTATGTTTCGTTCCGTCCCGATGCGTTCCGAAAACTTCCGCTTCTTCCCCCGTATCGAAGATGTTATGAACGGCTCATACGGCAACACTTGGGAAGCGCTTCCGAACGTACAGCGCACCCTGACTTTCCGTGCGGTGGTACGGGATATGGTAACACCCGGCGGACAAATCGCTACGGATGAAATCACCCTCGGCATCGACGCCAATACCGGTCCCTTCCGCGTAACCTCCCACGCAACCGATGTCACATGGCAACCGGGAAGCAACCAAACCATCACTTGGAACGTAGCCGGAACCACGGGCGGCAATGTAAATTGTAGCACCGTTGACATCCTGCTTTCCACCGACGGCGGACAAAGCTATCCCATCATTCTGGCTTCCAACACGCCCAACGACGGCACGCATACCGTCACCATACCTTCGAGCGTTACGGCTTACAACGCACGATACATGGTCAAGGGGCATAACAATTACTTCTTTGACGTGAACAAAGGAAACATTACCATCGGAAGTTTTACCGAAAGCTGTAACAACTTCTCCCAAACAGCCAACGATTCCATCCCCGACAACGACCCCAACGGAGTAAGCTCTACCATAAACATTAGTAACTCGTTCACAATAAGCGATTTGAACTTGCACGTGGATATCTCCCACACCTACATACAGGATTTAAGAATTAAACTGACTTCCCCGCAAGGAACGGAAGTTTACGTTTGGGACAGAAACTGCGGCGGCCAAGACAATATTAACATTACGTTTGACGACGAAGCCTCCAATACCATCGACTGTAACAATGCCGATGCGGGAAATGCTTATCAACCCACCAATCCCCTTTCGGCTTTTGACGGAGAAAATGCGCAGGGTACCTGGACCTTGACCGTATCCGATCATTATAACCAAGATACGGGAATATTAAATTCTTGGACCTTAAGGCTTTGCCAAATACTGGATGTGGACGACAATCAAGTGGAAAACCTCGAAATTTATCCCGTTCCCGCGGATGAGTATATCCACATTAAATTCGACGCCCGGAATCCCGTAACAAACATCCGTATTACCGACATTAACGGTCGTGAGATTTTTTCACGCCGTATTGAAAATTCCGGTTCCGTTTTTCAATCCGTCGATGTAAGTCAATGGTCGAGAGGTGTATATTTGGTCAATATTACCGACGGAAGCAGAAAGTCCGTAAGAAAAGTAATCATACGGTAACTTTTTTTAGTTTTTATTTTCCGAACCGCTTGCCGGTGGCAAGCGGTTTTTTTTATTCGTTAAACAAAGATTTTATATTTTTGTTTTTTACATCACCCCATGAAAAAAATACTCATTGCCGGCACTATTGCCTTTGATGAAGTGACCACGCCGTTCGGGCATTCCGGGAAAAAATTAGGCGGTTCCGCCACGTATCTTTCTTTTGCCTCTTCGTTATTTCCCAACCGGACCGCCGTTGTTTCCATCGTCGGGAACGACTTTCCCGATAAGTATTTGGAAAAATTCCGCCGGCGCCATATCGACATTTCGGGGGTTGAAATCTCACAAAACCATAAAACGTTTTATTGGAAGGGGTTGTATTACGAAAACATGAACAAACGGGACACGCTCATTACGGAAGTTAACGCTTTGGCATACTTCAATCCCGTTATTCCCGAGGCATATAAAGATGCCGAATTGGTCATCTTGGGCAACTTACATCCCGGTATCCAACAGGAAATCCTTAACCAACTCACGGAAAAACCCCAATTGACCATTCTGGATACCATGAACTTTTGGATGGATACCGCTATGGAATCCCTGCTGAAGGTCATTTCAAGAGTGGATTTGCTTTTAGTAAACGAAGAAGAAGCGCGTCAACTCACCGGAAAATACACCATCGTTCATGCGGCCAAAAAAATATTGCGCATGGGACCTAAATATGTGATTATCAAACAAGGAGAGTACGGGTCCGTACTTTTTACCGAAAACGACATATTCTTTGCTCCGGCTTATCCGTTGGAAAAAGTCGCCGACCCCACCGGTGCGGGCGATACGTTTGCAGGCGGATTTGCCGGTCATTTGTCCCTTTATGAAAATTTCGGCTTCGACGAGATGAAAAACGCCCTTATTTGTGCTTCCAATTTAGCTTCGTTCACCGTAGAAGATTTCGGAACCGACCGGTTGGAACGAATCGACATCAAAGACGTGGAAGCACGCATCAATGAATTTATCAAAATGACCACTTATCCTTTACAAATAAAACTCGACATATGAGTAAACTCCTACTGATTTATGCAGGCGGTACCATAGGAATGATGCGTAATGCCGGCGGCCGCTTGGAGCCTTTCGATTTCGACTATCTGCTCGACCACATCCCCGAACTCAAGTTACTACCGCATCAGATTAAAACCTTGTCGGTGGAAAACCCCATCGACTCGTCGGACATCGATTTTGGCATTTGGTCGGATCTGGCTCAAATTATTTTTGATAACTATTACGACTTTGAAGGATTTGTCATTTTGCACGGCACCGATACGATGGCCTATACGGCTTCGGCATTGAGTTTTATGCTCGAAAACCTGTCGAAACCCGTCGTTCTGACCGGAAGCCAATTACCCATTGGCGACCTGCGTACCGATGCCAAAGAAAACATTATTACATCGCTCGAGATTGCCGGAAAAAAAATAAACGGAAAACCCGCCGTGCCCGAAGTAAGCGTTTATTTCGAGTACAAACTGCTGCGGGGTAACCGCACCACGAAAATCAGCTCCGAACATTTTAACGCCTTTGATTCGCCCAATTATCCGCCGCTTGCCGAAGCGGGTGTGGAAATTTACTTTAACGAAGAACTTATTCGTCCGCACCACAAAGATATTTTTAAGATTTTCACCGGATTGTCCGACGCTTTTGTGGTCTTGAAAATATTCCCCGGAATGAACGAAACTTATTTCGACATTTTGGAGTCCGGCCAAATACGCGGTGTTATTCTCGAAACTTACGGAAGCGGTAATGCGCCGCGCTTCGACTGGTTGCAAAAGAAACTGAAAAACGCCCTTGACCGGGGGGTCAAAATATTGAGCATCACCCAATGTATGCATGGAAAAATCCACCCCGAACGTTATGAAACCGGGCGTCACCTATACGAACTGGGCATCATTCCGGGTAGCGATATGACCTTGGAAGCCGCCGTAAGCAAAATGGCTTATCTGTTGGGGAAAAACTTAACGGATAAGGCTATGATAACGGCCTTTAAGCAGTCTTTGAGGGGCGAACTTACGGAAAACGATTAGGTGATTCGCTCGGCCGAAACCATAAACAAATCCTCGATTTTTCCTGCAATCAGGCGAAAATTATGCACTTCTCCTTTTACATAAACACTTGCCTCGTATGGCAACCGGTCTTTAAAAATAACACGGATATCGTTTTTGAAAGACAAGCCCGGAATGCCTGCGGCTTTATACACCGCTTCTTTGGCCGACCAAAGATAAACGGGCAAATTGTTTTTCAACAAAACTTCCAACTTTTTTTTCTCCGCTTCCGATGCAAATTTATCGAGCAGTTTGCGCGGCTTCTCGGAATACAATTGAATGTCGATTCCTACGGCAACGTCGCTAGAAATCATAACGGCCACGTCGTCGGCCGAATGCGATACGGAAATAAAACGTCCGTCGTTCAACACGGGCTTTCCAGAAGGCAGGTAATGTAAAGGTTCGAGCAAATCGAGTTTTTTCAACAAATCCACCTTCAAGGCCTGTTGAAGCAAATATTTATGGGATTTTCCTTCAAAAAAACGGGAAAAAACGGGGTCGCTTTCATATTGTTTCAATAAAAGAGGCGGTTCGTTTTTATCGTATCTTGCTATAAATATCTCCGAATGGCGGGTCTTGAACGAAAATTCTTTCATCTGTTTCGGATAAATAAACGTGTCAACATAAACCCCAACAAGGCCCCGGCCAAGACGCCTATACTCATGGAATAGGCTTGCTTTATGTTGACGGACTTGAAGAAATACAAGGCCCAAACGGCACCGAGCATGTAAAGAATAACGCGAAGGTAAGGACTTTTAAGCATCGTCGAAAATTTTCGGTCAAGTTATGAAATATAAACAAGATTGTAAAGCCCTCGATTTCATATTAAAAAACCTCACCTTATATTTGTTATAATTCCTACCTTTGTTCGTATGAAAAAAATCCTTCAATTTTCGGGATTTGTCCTGTTGGCACCGGTGATCACCGCTGTCTCGTTATTGCCGTTTTTTCTTTTGTATCGCGTATCCGACTTGCTTTACGTAATACTATACCATTTAGTCAAATACCGGCGTGATGTAGTTCGATACAATTTATCGGTGGCATTTCCGGAAAAAACGGATTCCGAACGTAAAAAAATCGAAAAGGAATTTTACCGTCATTTGGCGGATATTTTTGTGGAAATGATAAAAACCTTCACCATTGCGCAAGACAAACTCAACCGGCATTTTTATCTGAAAAATCCCGAAATTCTCAATGAGATTTACGACCGCGGGCAATCCGTAATCGTTTACGGCGGTCATCAAGGTAATTGGGAATGGATTTTCGGTGTGGGCAAGCAGTTAAAACACCGCCCTATGGCCATCTACAAGAAACTGTCGAACCCTTTTTTCGACAAATGGGTGCTCCAAACGCGAAGCAGGTTTCATATGGACCTCATTCCCACTTTTTTAGCCAAACGATATATTCAAACCCAAGAGCAAAACGGCCGTAAAACGGCTTACGGATTCTTAGGCGACCAAAACCCGCTTCCGCACAAAGCGAAGCTTTGGCTTCCTTTCTTCGGAAAGGAAGTCCCCGTGCTAACGGGAGCGGAAGCCATAGCCAAACAATACGGCATTCCCATCGTTTTTATGGAAATCAAAAAACTCAAACGGGGATATTATGAAGCCGAACTGTCCCTATTGACCGATAAACCCGGTCAAAATCCCGAATTTGAAATCACCCGTGAATATTTCAAACGGCTCGAAAACAGCATCCGAAAACAACCCGCCTATTACTATTGGATACACCGTCGATTTAAACACGCCCGAAAATGATTTCAGGATTAATTAAACTATTTTTGCGCAACCATCACACCGACGATATTGAACCTATGAAAAAATTTCTTATCGCCGGGTTGGGCAATCCCGGCCCCGAATATAAATACACACGGCACAACATCGGATTTCTCATTGCCGACCGCTTGGCCAAAGACTTAAACGCCTCTTTTAAAAGCGACCGGTACGCACAAGTGAGCAAGGCCCGGCACCGCGGAAAAATGCTCCTCATTATCAAACCGCAAACCTATATGAACTTATCCGGTAAAGCCGTAAGATATTGGTTGAACAAAGAAAAAATCCCCTTGGAAAACCTATTGATCCTTACCGACGATATCAATTTGCCCTTCGGACAAATCCGGTTGCGCGGCAAAGGTTCACACGGCGGACATAACGGGTTGAAAAGCATCATCGAATTGATCGGAACACCACAATTCGCCCGCTTGCGTATCGGTATCGGAAAAGACTTTGCCCCGGGCGAACAAGCCGATTACGTGCTGGGCAAATGGACGGAAAAAGAAATGGAAAAATTGCCCGGTATCATAGAACGCTCAAGCCGGGCCGTAATTCATTTTGTTCAAGAAGGATTGCAATCCGCCATGACCGAATTCAACAAGAAAATGCGATGATGACACCACAAATCGTATTTTGGATTTTTGTCGGATTGATAATTATTGACTTTGTTTGGGATACCGTAGTGGATTTCTTAAACGCCCGGCATTTTGACGACCCCGTTCCCGAAGTATTGCAGGATGTGTATGAAGAAAAATCTTACCGGCAATCCGTAGCATACAAAAAAGCTCATTTTCGCTTGGCATTGTTCAAGTCAACTTTTCATTTGATTGCAGTATTGACAATCCTGTTCCTCGAC
>JAMONI010000322.1 GCA_027065935.1 Flavobacteriales bacterium
ATAGTTCTTTGTTGGGTTTTACCATTTCTTTGCCGTTATTCAAAACTATTCGGGTTCCGTAATCGGTTACTTTCCGTCCGGGCATTTTATGGCGAAAATCGACGTGTTTTACTTCGTCATCTTTCACTCCGAATTGACTGATCAATGCTTTGGAATAATGCGTGGTTTTCAAATGTCCGCAAAATATGGAAATCAAAAATTTAATCCGTTTTGCAAAAACACCTTCCGCTTCTTGCAACAGACGAATTCCTTTCATAAAACACGGGATTCCGACAATGGCGTATCTTCCTTCGTTATTGCGAACAAACCGGAGCACTTCGTCCATCGAAACGGGATAATATTTGGATTTTCTTCCTTTACGCGCCTCCTCGTGACTTGCGCTTGTATCATATTGAAACCGCGGATGTATTCGGCCGGTTTCTTTAACGTGTAAAACAAAATCCACTCGGTTATCTTTTAATAATTCGTCGGTGAGCCAAGTGACCAAACCGCCCGAACTGCCTTTTTGTCTGTAATCTCTCTCGATAACGTGACCTACATAAGTTTTTCTTACGTATCCCAAATGATCGTCGTGATGCAGGTTTTTAAAATATTTCCGGGCCAAATCGTTTTCATTCACTTGATGCGAAGCAAACGGGCATACTATGCTGGCGTCAACCGGGGCTTTGGGTTTCAGAACGGGAAAATAACGGCCGTTTTCATCCAAACGCATTGAAAAGGGTGAATTTCCGGTAGCCGAACAAACGCCGCATCCCGAACAATAATCATTGCGGATAACCGTGTCGATAAGTTGTTTGGCGGTAAGCTTTTCCATAAAAATTATTCCGTTGCCCAAGTGGATAAGCCGGGATCCATATCGGTGTGAACCAATCCGGGAACGGCCACGATATATCCGCCCCGTTTTACAACGGACTTGGGCGACCACGACAACAACCACCAATCTTCGTCGGATCCTTGACCGGGACGTCCGCGATCGGGCTTGGGCGCACCTACGTAAGGATTGGGTACGGGCATATTATCCATCAGATATTGCCGGTGCATCAGCAGATGATGTGCCGGTGCCGAACGCAACATTAAAACGTCTATTCCGTTGATTGTACCTTCTTTGAAAATCTGGTGAGGCTCGCGCCTGATACCGGTGACTACGGGAAACTTTTCCTTATGTGCCACTTTCATCGTTTTTTCGAATAATTCTTCTTCAATAACCACGTCATCCTGAAAGTAATGCACCCATTCCACGTCGGGGTCGGCCAAAAAGTAGGAAAATCCGGCATTCATCGAAAAGACCAAGCCTATATTTTTCGGATTATCCATATAGGTCACTTGCGGAAAATCCCGTTTGATTTGTTCATAATGGGGTTTAAACTTTTCATCCGAACCGTCGTTAACCACCACAATCTCTTCGGGGCGGTTTTTCAATTGTCCAAGCAAACGTTCCAAAAACTGCGGACGGTTATAAGTGGTAATCAGAATACCCGTTCGCTTGTTCTTGTCGCTTTTATAATATTTTTTCCATGAAATCCTCGACGAAATCAGATGTTTGACCGCTTTGAGTTTTTCAATTTTTGAAGGATGTTTCTTGAACACTACAAACAAATGATTGGCCCACACCGCCGAATAATGATGGCGAAGCAAATCCAAAAAATCATTGGTCATATCTTCGGGCAACTTCTTGTGAAAAACGATATATTCCAAATCATAATCGCTTAAGCGAATGTCTTTTAAAATCTGATAGGGCAAGACTTTCGGAAACTCGTACAAAAGCACTTCGGGGCCTATAAAAAATTCATCTTCCAAACCTTTCTTTTTCAGATATTCCACCAACGGATTCCAATATTTGTTTTTCGGATACATAAGAATTAAAGATTTAAGGTTATTGCGTAAACGACGGAAAATAAAAACGTGAGCAAGGATACTTGTTTCAATGCCTTGTTATACGTCAACGGTTCGCCGGGACGTAGCTTGAATAAATGAATAAACAGCGGAACATAAACGGCCAATGCCGAAAATTGCCAAAACGAATGTAAACGTTCAATGGTAAAGTAAAGCATCAGCAAAAACGACAAAATTATAATCGCACGTTGATATTTTTCGGCGGATGTACGTCCTAATTGTACCGCCAAAGTGATTTTTCCCGCTTTACGGTCGTTTTCCAAATCCCGCATATTATTGATATTCAACACGGAAACGGAAAGCAGTCCTATAGCGGTGGCAGGCAAGAAAATCATCTGATCCCACTGCTTGACATACAAAAAATACACGCCGATCACCGCCACCCAACCGAAAAATATCAATACAAACAGATCACCCAATCCCATATAACCGTAAGCATGCTTGCCCACCGTATATTTCAAAGCCGCCCAAATGGCAAACAAGCCTAAAACCAAATAAACATAAAAGATTATTCCCGCTTCGGGAAATGCCGTTTTCAGTAAGAGAACGGTCAATATCAAAGCAATAATCACATTGATGATCAAAGCTTTTTTCATTTCATCCCGGCTCACTAATCCCGATTGCACCACACGTTGCGGTCCTACCCTGTTTTTATCCGTTCCTTTTAGTCCGTCGCCGTAATCATTGGCCAAATTGGACAGGATTTGATAAGATACCGCCGTCCATACGGCCCAAACAAATATTTTGATATCAAAAAATCCTTCCGCAGCCGCCAATCCCGTCCCCAAAATAATGCCTGCCAACGAAAGTGGCAAGGTCCTAAGGCGCATAGCCGAAAGCCAAACTTTCCATTTACTCATCGGTCAAAAGTTTTCGTGCTTTTTCCAAATCGGCGGGCGTATCGATACCCACACTTACGGAGCCGGTTTTTACCATCTTTATTTTGAAACCTGCTTGCAAAAAGCGTAGATTTTCCAACATTTCCACCCGTTCCAAATCCGACTGCGGCAAGCGGGCGATTTGCATCAATACTTCTTTACGAAAAGCATAAATACCTACGTGCTTCCACGCCCCTTGAAAATGTCCGTTACGCGGAAAAGGTATGGGCGCACGGGAAAAATACAGGGCAAATCCTTCGTTGTCCGTCACCACCTTTACGTGATGGGGATTATGAAAAGCATCTTCACCGGTTATGGGAAACATCAGCGATGCCATGTCGATTTGATGCTGCGCGTCATTTTGAAAAACTTCAATCAATGCCGACAAAGATTTTTTGTCCAAAAACGGTTCGTCCGCTTGAATGTTTACGATAATTTCCGCATCCGTTTCACCGGCAAATTCGGCAATGCGGTCTGTGCCCGTCGGATGGGCTTTCCGGCTTATAAATGCTTTTCCGCCGGCTTTTTCGATAATCCCGGCGATTTTTTTGCTATCGGTAATAACGCGTACATGGTCAAAAAGGCCTGTTTTGACCGCATTTTCATAAGTGCGCAATACTACCGGTTTGCCGCCCAAATCTTGCAACAATTTTCCGGGAAATCGTTCGGATTGCAGCCGTGCCGGGATGAATGCCGCCGTTTTCATTCGGAGATATATTTGTCCAACAATTTACGTATTTTATTTGCATTCCAATCCATGGCGCCGGTTTTCTTAATGCGCAGGGTTTTGTTTTTGTCCAAGACAAACGTGGTGGGAATGCTTCCGCTTTGCAATAAAAACGGCTTTTGCGTAGCCGAAAAATACACGGGAATATTCAAATTTCGTTTTTTCAAAAACGCACGCACCTTACCGGGGTCGTCTTCGGCCAAAAACACAAAATGCACTTTATCGCCGTAATCCCGGTATAACTTCTGAAGTGAAGGCAATTCCGCCACGCAAGGCGGACACCAAGTAGCCCAAACGTTGATCAATACCGGTTGGCCGCCAAGCTTTTCTAGAGTAAAACGTTGTCCGTTCATATCCAATAATTGCCATTGCAAGTCCTGTGATGAGAGTTGCTTTCGGTCTTCCTTGTCCAACTCGAAACTTTCCACGGCGGTTCTGGCCTTGCCTGCCAAGTCGGTGAGAAAAATACGAACCGGATTTTTGGGAAAGAGAAACATCAACAACACAAAAGCCACAAAAATAATGTTGGACTTGTGTTTTTTCCACAAATTTCGCGGTGATAACGGTTCTTTTTGTTTCATCTAAATGTATTTTTTTCGTTCTCTATCCATTTCGCGGGCGATGTCCCGTTCGCGCAATACTTGTCTTTTATCGTATTTCTTACGGCCGCGAGCCAAGGCAATTTCCATTTTGGCCAGGCCCCGGCTGTTGATATACAAGCGCAACGGCACAATGGTTACTCCTTTGGTTTGCACCGCTTGACGAAGCTTGCGCAATTGTTTTTTATGAAGCAGAAGTTTGCGTTGGCGTTTGGGCAAGTGATTGTAATGCGTGCCGTGGTCATATTCCTTCACATACATGTTGGTTACAAATAACTCGCCCCGGTCGTTAAACTCACAAAAACTGTCCGCAATGGAAGCTTTGCCCATGCGAATGGATTTGATTTCCGTGCCGGTTAATTCGATGCCCGCTTCATATTTTTCAAGAATATCGTAATCAAAACGTGCTTTTTTGTTTTGAATATTGATTTGTTGCTTGAACGGACTTTGCTTTTTTTTCGCCATACAATAAATCGTACCTTTGAATGCGTTGGTGAATTGTTTGCAAATTTAGTTAAATATCGCAAGAGTGATCTTATGCACCTTTTTTCTAAAATAATACCTTTCCGGGTTAGATGGCCGGAAGGGTTGTATCGAGTTCGTTAATTCGTGGAAAAATTAGATTTTACTTATTCAACAATTTCTTAACCCGGTTTAATACGGCGATGATGTCACTTTCTTTGACGCCCGCTACAACGGCGGCTTCGGAAGGAGGCAGACCGCCTTGTGACACCAAATCCAAAACTTGACGTGCCGTTTCGGGTAAGTTGGCATACAAATTACCGAATATGGCTCGGAATTTTTCATCCTTAAAATCTTCGGCCGACAATCCCAATGCCCGGGCAAACATTTCCTCCGCCGTTTTGTCGAATAAATAAATTTTTCGCTTGAATTCATCTTGTTTGTATGAAATATCACCCAATTCCTCAATCAAAACCAAATCGCCGTCGGCATCCACCGTGAATGTTTCGTCCAGCATTTTTAATTCTTCCTTCAGCAAGTCGTTCACATTCAATTTTTTGTAAGGCTTGTTATGTTGCGCCACGTACGATTGCAATATCTCGTCCGCCAAACGAAAAGCCTCGATGCGCAATGCTTTTTCGGAATGTATTTTATCCGGTTTTTCGTAAAGCTTCAAGTAAATATCCGCTATTACGTCGGCGGTAACGTAGTAATTTTTCGGCAACAGACCTTTCAACTCGAATATGCGAATTCGATGGCGAACGTAGCGTTTGAGCCCGGGTAATAACCGGTCTAAGACTTTATTGAAATCTTCTTGATTACGGCCGGTTTTATGTTGTTTGAGTTGATCGAATGTTGTTTTCATCCTGTTTTTTTGCCTTAGTCATCACAAAATTCATTCCTTCCCGGCACAGGCTGACAAAATAGCACTTGTCAAGTAAAGTTCAGCTTATTTTTCAAACATTGCGGCCACTTTTTCGGCTTTGCGCGATTCGGAATAGTCGTAGAATCCTTCGCCCGATTTGACACCCAATTTACCGGCTTTTACCATGTTGACCAATAAGGGATTGGGCGCATATTTGGGATTTTTAAATCCTTCATACATAACGTTAAGAATGGCCAATACCACGTCCAATCCTATAAAATCGGCCAATTGAAGCGGTCCCATGGGATGATTGGCCCCGAGTTTCAATACCGTATCGATTTCTTTAACACCCGCCACGCCTGTATAAACGGCTTCTATGGCTTCGTTAATCATCGGCATCAGGATACGGTTGGCGATAAATCCGGGATAATCGTTAACCTCCACGGGGACTTTACTCAGTTTTTTGCTCAACAAAAACACCAAATCCCGGGTTTCGTCGGACGTGGAATAACCGCGGATAACTTCCACCAACTTCATCACCGGAACGGGATTCATAAAGTGCATACCGATTACTTGTTCCGGGCGGGAAGTTTGGGCCGCAATGGTGGTTATGGAAATGGATGAGGTATTGGTGGCCAGCACGACGTCTTTCTCGGTATATTCGTCCAAATCGCGGAAAATTTTAAATTTCAATTCGGGGTTTTCCGTCGCCGCCTCCACCACGAAATCAACGCCTTGCACGCCTTCTTTCAATGCCTCGAAGGTAATAATATTACGCAAGGTCCGGTTTTTGGTTTGCTCGTCGATTTTTTCCTTGGAAAGCAAGCGCATCAAGTTCTTCTCTATCACGGATAAAGCTCTTTCCAATGCATTCTTGGA
>JAMONI010000323.1 GCA_027065935.1 Flavobacteriales bacterium
CGGCACTATCAATTCACCGCTTGAAATGGTGAAAAACGGATTTTCGCAAACAAATTTCCGGAAATCCCTTCGCACTTCCTCGGCAAATTCACGCACCACATCCCAATCGCCCAAAACAAATAAATCATCTCCACCGGAATACAAAATAAATACATGCTCCTTGTAATCCGGATTTCGCTCCCATATTTTATTTAAATAGCCACGGAAAAACAAATCCATATTCCGGCTCAATGAAGCATAACGGCTAAACGTTTTTTGCCCCGGTGCAAATCCACTACTGAAAATATAACCCAAATTATCTACATCCATACGCACCACACCCAATTTGTTGTATTTTCCTTTGGTTAACTCGTCAAAAGTTTTGGGAATCATCTTCTCCTCATCTTTAACCGGATAATCGTTTCCTCCATAAAATTCAAAGGCTTGAATAAGTTTGGAATAATATTCTTCGTCCAAGAAAGAGGTATCGTTAAACTTGTATCGTATTCCCTGTTCAACACTATTTAATTGCGCATCATTTTCCGCTCTTAAATAATGATTATATCCCGCAAAATGCATATCGGCTTTCTCATCTTCCTCGCCGTGAATGACAAACCAATACTTGGCGCTTTTCAATTTCTTTCCTAATTCGATTTGTTGAGCCGTTAGCCAGCTAAGCGTCATATCCTCTTTAAATACCGGCTCGCCTTCTATTTCATCGCCCGTTATATCATCACGGACGGCCTCGGGATCCACTGCTTGCGGTTCAAAAAAGGTATCATAATTTTTTTCCATTAAATCTTTAAACCGGCGGCTTTTGTTAAGGGAAATTTCCCTAAAAACTTCCTCCCAAACCCGGTTTATCCGTTTCTCGAATACCGTCGGCATGCCGAACGGAACATACCCGTGCGCCACATATAATTGCGTTCGGAATTTATCGAATAATTCCTTTTCAATTTCACGGAAAATCTCCTCCACTTTCCGCTTGACCTTTTCCGTATTCGGCAATAGCATAAAAAACGTACCGCCCGAATTGTATATCATGTTCGATTGATACAAATCCAATTCGTCCAATAACTTGCTAACAATGCTCGTCATAAGCAAATGCAACATAAAGGATCGTCCCTTCAAATTCTTAGCAGCATATTTGGATTTTATGTGATACAAATATTTTTGAATGCCCGACAAATCGGCACCTAACAATATAAACGGCTGTCCGTTGGCTTCATCCTTACGTAGGTTTTCCAATCCGGCAATACTGTTAATTCCTTTCTCAGTCAGATAGTCATAAAGCGCCATAGCAAAAGCCGCCGTCGTCTTGGAATGGTCAAACAAAGAAATATCGGGAATATCCTGTGTGCTGGAAGGCACGTTGCTCATATACTTTTCAAACAGATAATAAAGGGTTTCGGCAAAGTTCTTATTAGTCCAATTATACGTTTTATTCAGTTTTGAAATTTCATCAATAAATTCTTTCCATAAATGGGCATATTGGTGTTCAATATCCTCCATACCTTCTTTCTTTACCGGCATCAAATGATCGGCATCCAAAATACTGACCGGCATCCTGTAGTGCCAATCCTCCTCCGGATTTTCAAGTTTTCGTCCGATGGCTTCGAAAACCGATAACAAGGGAGTTTTCCTGTAAGCACCGGGATCTTGTTCATGTTCGACATCTCTGGTAGGTTTATTCCTATCCATCCCGCTAGACAAATGATCGGCGGTGGAAATCACATTAAAGAGGAAATCATTTTCGGGATTATGATGCATAGCGGCCAAACGTATGAGACTTTCGTTTCCTCCTCCGGCAACTCCTAGTATCTCTTCAATAAACTGAGCTGTCCAAAGCACATGCTTATGAGAATATTTATTATTGTATTTCGGGCAAAACAGGTCTTCTCTATATTTATCCTTATTCAATTGTTCCCACCGGCCGTACCCAAGATGCCTATCCGCCCGCTGCCAGAATTTCCCCACATCGTGCAGCAGTGCCGCCAAGTAGATTTTATGTCGTATGCTATCGTTCATATTGCTTGTGATTTTTTTGTTTTACCGGATAAAGCACGCCGTAATTATGCGCCGCTCCTTTGCCCAAACCTATATGCGGCGGCAAAAAAACGTTGGCATCAAACCAAACGTCATACGTTATAAATTTTACGTTCTTATAAGATGTCCACCGCAAGGCGGAACGCCGGAAATTTTTAATTTTGACTTCACCTTCCATAAACCATCCTATGCCCTTGGCAAAGGCAAGGATGTTTTTTTTGAGCATGTCCACCAAAAAATCGTTTTGTTCTTTTATCGTGAACATCGACTTGAATTTCAAATAATTTTCATCTTGAACGGGCAACCAGTTCGTCAGTTTGTAGCGCCTGAACGCTTCACCGTGATACACTTGCAAATGATACAAGCGTGGAATTATTTTATAAATTTCCAACGAAATTTTATCGCCGTTGATATAAACATCCCGTTTTCCTACGTCGTGAAATAAGGCTTCAATTTGTTCAACACCTTCACCCAAATACAAAATGGCACCTCGTCCGTTAATGACCTTGTATTGGATGAGCGGGTATCCGAACCGAACGCCGTCGTTCAAGTGGTTATGATATAAAAGGGAATAGGGTTTTATCACTTTTAAAACCGCCGAACGCAACATGCGAGATTCGTACATACGTAAATGCTGCGTAAAAACGAATTCCTGATATGGCAAAGAAAAACGCTTTTCATTTAAATTCATAGTATAAATATAGAAATTTTTGTTTTATTCCAGCAAATCAATCGTTATTTTTTTGGAAATATTTCAATCCGACCTTATCAGCTCGGTCGTAGCTTAATATTTTCCGGTTTGTTTTTATTCATACTTTTATTATCAAATCGTTAACACCCGTTTTGGATTTAAGTGCCTGAACGTAAATTTTTCACCGGCGTTTCGTCACGAAATTATCAAGCCTCCGGTATCCAGTTTGCAAGGCCTTGAGCGGATTTTATCCGGAATTTATTCCTCTTGCATAAAATTCAATCCTCCGGATAGCATTTGAATCATTTTTTCGCGCAAGTATTTGGGTTTATGAACTTTTACATTGGGTACGTAATGCAAAATACTTTGCAACAGCTCGTAGTTTGTTCTTACTTTTAATTCGATAACCAACCTGCCGTTCCGGTGCATCAAAATGCGTTGCGTGTGATGAATGGGTTTGGTCAGGACGTATCCTACGGCGGGTTCTTTGAACTCGAGTTCGATTTGTTCCACCGGATTTTCCTTGATATAGGTTACGCCGATGATTTCATCGAACATACTGATGATTTTTTGTTTTTCTTCTCCGTTAAAAACCTTTTTCGTGTGTTTTAATGACACAATTCTGTCGAGCGGGATGGTAAAAAAAGGTTCGGGTTCGTTTTCGGGTTTTCCTATGAGAAACCACCGGTTTTGGTATTCCCTCAGCAAATAAGGCCGAACCATATCTTCAAAATCGCCTTGCCCGTCAAATGAGTCGTAATCGATAATAATTTTTCTGTTTTCTTCGATAGCTTCGTATATCTTGTCAATCCATTGAAGTCCGGTAAAGTAAGGATTGGAATCCAGGATGACGTAAGGGAAAAACATGTATTTGGTATGCAATCCGGATTTTTCCACCGCTTTGTCGGTCATTTTGACAAACCATTCCACAAAGGGCAAGGGTATATTTCTTTTCAACACGTCCGAAGCTTCGAGAAGCAATTCGGCGTCGGTTTCGTTAATTCCGTTAAAGATGGAAAAATCATTATCCCGGTAATAATACCGTTTGTTTTTCCCAATTATAGGGGCATTAAATTCTTCACGCATAAACTTGATATCCGCTCGCAAAGAACGCGCGCTAATTCCTCGCTTGTTTCCCGTTTTTTCATACAAATAGTCCGACACGCTTTCGATCAGTTCGTCGATGGTGTATTTGCGTCCGGTATTAAACAGGGCGTTGAGTTTTATAATCCTTAGAAAGAAGTTTTTGTTTTTAGGCATGGCGTGATTTTTTACGATAATTTAAAAAAAATCTGCGATTTATTTTCAAACCGCAGGACTTATTCATCTAACGCATGTTGTCTTCATTCATCTTTTCGACCAAATATTCGTAATCCGTTTTTTTAAAAAACACTTTGGTCAAAGCTACTAAAAGTTCAATAACAAAGAGAAGCAGAAACCATGACACCCAAAACCCTAAGGCCATTCTGTCATCGAATATCACTTTTTTGAGCAATTTGAGTTCGTCCAAAAAACCTTTTCGTTCTTTCAGCTCATTTTCCAATTCGTTTCGGATGTTAAACCATTTATCTTCCAAAGTCATTCTACGTTCTTTCAGCTGTTTGATATTCCGGTCGATATTTTTAAGTACCTCGAATTGAGGATTTTCCATCCGTTTGGTGGTTACGGTTTTTCGGATGATTTTTCCGGTGGAATCGCTAACGGTGGTCACCGTCGGAACGGCTATAACGGGTTTTCGGCTCAATTCTTGAAGCAAAGCCGATTTTTCCGATTCCTTCAATGCAATCGTGCTGTCCAACTGTGCAATTTCCCGGCGAATTTCCTTGGTTTTGAACGGCACCAACGAATCGACTTCCGCTTGAATGGCAAAAGTTTTGGCTTTTTGTATATCTTCCCTGAAAATCACTTGGTCAATTACGGTTGCTCCTATTACGGCCATCACAATACCGAGAAAAATTCGCAACAACACATCCGCTAAGTTTTTACCTACCGACAGTATGATCACCCGTTCGACGAGCATTGCGATAAAAGCCGCCCCTATACCTGCGCCTAAGGCTTGATAGGTGTCGAGCTTAAAATATTCTTTTGAGAAAACATAGCCTACCGCCATCCAAATTATCATAACCAACAACATGGAGGCCATATAGCGCTTGAGTTTTTTGTATGAGGCTTCACTGCATTGACGCAGCAACGAACAGTTGTATCCCGTTAGTAAACATCCCAAACGTATCCACCAGGAGTTTTTTCTCAAATAAACGGGTTTTCCTTTGATTTCGGAAGGTAATAATTCAGGCATAAGAAAATGATTTTAAAGGTTTTCTTGAATTTTGTTCATAAATGTTTCTTCAACCAATCCGCGCGTAAATCCCGCCGTAAAGGTTTTTTTTACGTGCATAAAAGCGCCGTTTTCGGTTTCCTCTTCGATTTGGATTTTGATATCGTTCAACCGGGAGACTTCCTCCGTTATGCGTTCTATGTCTATTTGCACGGTATTGGCCAAATCTTGCAAGCCGTCGTTGGTAAGTGCCTCTATTTTGTCTTCGAGTTCTTTCAACTTTTTGGCATAAATGCTTTCCACTTTTTGCACATAATTCAACATTTTTCCTTTGATTCCGTCCAAAATGATACGTGCATACGCATTGTCCGGCACTTTCCGGGCCGCTGCATATCCGGGTTGCGAAAAGTCTTTCTGACAAATCGTGAGAATACTATTCAGATCGGTTACCTCTACGGTATAAATGATTTCGTCTGCTCCGAACAAGTCCGAATCGGCGGAGGGCTTGTCGTCAACGGAGTTCTTAGCTCCGAATCGCTTAAAAAAATTTTTAATTGAATCGATTAATCCCATAATATTTTGATTTAACGGTTTATATCGTTTTCCGTAACTATTTGAAATAACTTATGCGTTCAATTCATCTTCCGCATCATTGCGAAACAAGACCATATGCAAAACTTTGTCGGGGAATAAGAGCGCAAAACCGCTCACGTGCGTGGATTCCATTCTCACATCCAGGCCCAATCCGGGCGAAAGGGACTCGAACTTCTTGCTCATCAAAGCCAAATCCATAAACCGGCGAAATTTTTCTTCGGCTACGGACGGGTCGAACCTGAATTCCATACCCAAATCGAACAACGAAGCCTTGCTTTTCAGTCCGATTTCAAGCAAAGCATCCACCAAATAACTTTTTAAAATTTTTTCGTGCAACCGGGCATACACCGAAGGCCGGGTTATTACGTCCATCCCTTTAAGTTTGCCATTGACAAACACCACCACGCCCACCTGATTATCAACCAAAGGAAAGTGCGAGGCCAGGTGTTGCAAATCTTCTTTCTTCGTCCGGATGACATCCCGCAAAGCCGAGGTGGCGGAACGGTGCCGAAAGTTCCTCATGTAACGCTCCACATTGTTCCACACTTCCGCTTGATTGCTTTTATAGTGTCTTGCTTGCACTAGATTATTCGTCACACTTCGGTTTTTCATCCTGCGCAGGCCCGACGGCACCCATGATTCGGTAGGGGCGAAATTTCGCTTGTGATAACGCCACCGGCCTTGCTCGGTACAGCTCACCG
>JAMONI010000324.1 GCA_027065935.1 Flavobacteriales bacterium
TTACTTTCATCACGTGCAAATGTATGAAAATTAAAGATTTTTCGGATATATAATGTAATATTTGTTTACTTCTCCGGATAAGGCTTGCAAGTACGAATAGTCGGTTACTTCGGAAAATTCTTTGCATGTGCCGTCCTTCATGCGGATAATAATGGGATTTTTCGTTCTGTCGTAGGCCGTATGGTTCATCTTTCCGGTCAGTACCAAGTAATCCGCATCGGGCGGGCTTACTTTAAGGTAACGTTGGGTTTTGTCTTTTATTTTTTTGGTGAAATTTTTATCGACGGGTTCTTTGCCGATGTTTATTGCCATGGGTTTTCTTTCGATGATGCTGCGTGACAAAAAGGATAAAATCGGGTCGCGGTGCAGGGTCCATTTTTTCAGGTGAAAGAGGATATCGGCGTCGGTGAGTTGGGCAAAGCGGTCGAGGGTTTGTCCGGTTAGTTCCAGGCGGTTGTGCTTGAAGAAAAATTGCAATCCTTCGTCGAGGAATATTTTTTCGCCCGCTTGAAACAGAAATTTGGCTCTTTTAAGGGTTTGTTCCAGAATTTTTTCAAACATGAACGAGGTTTTATGAAAATACACTTGCCAATACATAAACCTTCTCGATACGATGAATTTTTCTACCGAATAAATCCCTTTTTCATCTACGGTCAACCGGTTTTCCGATACATTGAGCATTTCGATGATGCGTCCGGCATTGATGCGTCCTTCCACTACGCCCGTAAAAAAACTGTCGCGTTGTAAATAATCGAGCCGGTCGGTGTCCAACTGGCTGCTGATGAGTTCGTGCAAAAATTTTTTGGGATATTCGTTTTTGAAAATGGCAAGAGCGGTTTGCAAACCGCCCCGGAGTTCTTCGTTGAGTTTTTGCATCATGGCGATGGAAATGTCTTCGTGATTGATGCCTTGCATAATGCCGTATTCCAAAGCGTGAGAAAAGGGGCCGTGCCCGATATCGTGCAACAGCACCGCCGCCATTACGGCTTTTTTTTCTTCGTCGTCGATGTCGGCGTTTTTACTTCGAAGCACTTCCACCGCCCGGCTGGCCAAATGCATGGCACCTACGGCGTGTTGCAACCGGGTATGGTGTGCGCCGGGGTAAACCAAGTATGACAACCCCATTTGTGAAATATGACGCAATCGTTGAAAAAACGGATGGTCGATTAATTGTAAAATTTCCGGATGGGCTATGGAAATAAATCCGTGTACCGGGTCGTTAATTATTTTGTATTTAGCGTTCAAATGCGTAACTTTTTCACAAAGGTAATAAGAAATCGATTGGGTTTTAAAAAGTTATAAGTTTGTGTGTAAAATCAATTAAAATTACAGATATATGAATGAAAAACATATGAAAATATTATGGGTGGACGATGAAATAGACCTGCTCAAACCGCATATTATTTTCTTGGAAAACAAAGGCCACCGTGTGGTTACGTCGGCTTATGCGTCGGACGCTTTGGAAAAAATCGAGCGTGAAGATTTCGACGTTGTGTTGCTCGACGAGCAAATGCCCGGAATGCAAGGGTTGGTTGCATTGGAAGAAATCAAAAAAATCAAACCCCACTTGCCGGTGGTCATGATTACGAAAAGCGAAGAAGAAAACATTATGGAAGAAGCCATCGGAAAAGAAATTTCGGATTATCTGATCAAACCCATCAATCCGAATGAAATCATACTGAGTTTGAAGAAAATTTTTCAAAAAAAAGATTTGATATCCCGGCAAACCACATTGAATTATCAAAAGGAATTCGGACGAATTGCCATGGAAATTTCAATGGCCGACGATGCGGACGCTTGGGTCGATTTGTATAAAAAACTCAGCTATTGGTCGGTGAAAATGGATGAAATCCAAGACGAACAGATGTCGGAAATATTGGAAGGGCAACTCTCGGAAGCCAACCGGTCTTTTTTCCGGTTCATAAAGAACAACTACGAAACATGGATGCAACATCCCGAAGAAGCGCCCGTAATGAGTCATACGTTATTGGAACGTTATTTTTTGCCGTCGGCCAAGCAAAAATCCATGCTGATCGTAATAGACAACTTCCGGTACGATCATTGGCTTACCATTGCGCCTGCGGTGCGAGACATTTTTCTCAAGGTAGAAGAGCATTCGTATTACAGTATTCTGCCCACCGCCACGCAATACGCCCGCAACGCCCTCTTTGCCGGCTTGCCGCCCGCCGATATAAAACGCTACTACCCTTCGCTTTGGAAGGACGATAACGAGGAAGGGGGTAAAAATCTAAACGAACAACAATTGCTCGACGCTTGGTTCAAGCGTAAACGCTTGTCCATCGATTATAAGTTTTACAAAATCCTCAATCCCGAATTTGCCGAGCGCACCGCCAAACACATCAAGTCGCTAAAGGCGCAGGATTTGATCGTGGTGGTGTACAATTTCGTGGATATGATATCGCATGCCAAAACCGAAATGGATTTGATCAAAGAGTTGGCTTCCAATGACAAAGCCTATCGCGCACTCATCAGCACGTGGTTCGAAAATTCGTATTTGTCGGATATTATCAAAACCGGAAAAGAACAGGGACGAACCGTGTTTATCACCACCGATCACGGAAGTATCAACGTCAAACGCCCCGTTAAGGTAATCGGCGATAAAGAAACCAGCTTAAACCTGCGTTACAAGTTGGGGCGCAGTCTGACTTATGACGAAAAAGAGGTGTTGGCTTGTCGTAATCCCGAAGCGTTCAAGTTGCCTTCGCCTTACATTAACGGCACTTATATCTTTGCCAAAGAGGACTTTTTCTTCGTGTATCCTAACAATTATAATCAATACGTGCGCTATTTTGAAAATACCTATCAGCACGGAGGGATATCGCTTCAGGAAATGATTGTTCCGTTCATTAAAGCGGAATAAAATTTTTTAAAAGAAAAAACGGGTGTAAAAAATTTGGCGGTTATGATTTTTTTTCTTAAAATTGCTATTACAATTTGAAAAATTCAAAGCTTATGAAAAAATACATTTTTTTGTTAACGCTTATGTTTGGGGTTGCCCTTCAAGCACAGCAGGCGGCTAAGTCGTTTAATGCCGAAAAATACGCTAAAAACCTTACGGAAAAAATCCTCGCCGTTGTGGACATGCAAAACGAAGAACAACAAGCATTGGTGGAACGGGTAACTTTTTCGTATGCCAAAAGTATCGAAAAACACATTTTGTTGTACGAACAACAAGGACGCACGGAAGGAAAATCATTGGAAGAAATCATAGAGATGGTGAAAAACGATGCGAAATCGGCTACCAAATTCGAACGTCAATTGGGAGAAATTTTAGGCGCCGGTGCCTTGGAGAAGCTCAAAAAGAACAAAGTTCTTTAAAGTGAAATAAACATGAACGTTCTACGTGCCGTCCGGTTATCCGGGCGGCATTTTATTTCGATGATGCAAAAATTCAAACCGTGAAAGTGGCCGGAATCCATAGCGTTCGGGAATTGCTTCACCGGGATAAGCCCGTGGAGAAAGTATTTGTAAAACAAAATTCGGAGCACGAGGCGCTAAGAAATTTAATCGCACAATTCCGGTCTCGCAACGTTCCCGTAAAATATGTACCGCAACGGAAATTGGACAAGCTTTTCCGGGGCAATCACCAAGGTATTGTCGCTATTGTTCCGCCTGTGAGGTTTATGGCTTTGGAAGATTTGGTTCAACGGGCATTTCAATCCGTCGAAAAACCGGTATTCGTTCTCCTGGACGGCATTACCGACACCCGAAATTTGGGTGCGATTATCCGTTCGGCCGTAGCATTTGAAGCCGACGGCATAATCATTCCCGAACATCATTCGGCGCCCGTAAACGAAGAAGTGGCCAAAACATCATCCGGAGGCATATTTCACATCCCGCTGACCAAGGTCAAACACCTTTCGGATGCCGTATTTTATTTGCAAAGTTCGGGAGTGGAAATCATTGCCGCCACCGAAAAAGCCGCTACCGGCTTGGACGGTTACAAATTCACCGCTCCGGTGGGGATTATTATGGGAGACGAGCATAAGGGCGTATCGCACCAATTATTGAAAATATCCAATAAGCGGTTGAAAATCAACATTTCGGGAAAGATGGATTCGTTAAACGTTTCCGTGGCTGCGGGAATTTTCCTGTATGAAATTCACAAACAGCTCAAGCTCGAAAAGTAACAAGGAAATTATATATCCGTTTCGTATCCGGCAAAGAACACCGGAATTTTACCGTTCGTCAGCTTGAAGGAAGCCATTGGTTTTTTGCCGAAAAACCTGTTGAGAGGTTCGGGCGTAAGTAACCAAACTTTGGAAAGGGGAAACTTTTCGTTCAGATGAGCGACGATTTTGTTGTAAAAAGTTTCTTTGTTTTTAACCGATAAGCGTTTATCGTAGGGCGGATTAAACAATAGCGTTACCGGACCGGGGATTTTCCGGGTGTCGAAAAAATCTTTCGTTTCAAGTTCAACAAAGGCATCAACGCCGGCATTTTCGGCATTTTTCCGAGCGATTTTAATCATTTCGGGGTTATTGTCGTAACCGATGATTTTAATTAAATCCGAGGGTTCTTTGATTCGGTCGAGCAAGCTTTTTCGGATGGTACGGTATAGATCGGGGTCGAAATCGTGCCAGTGCATAAAGGCGAATTCTTCCCGGAAAATATTGGGCGGGATGTCGGCCGCTTGCAAGGCGCCTTCTATGGGGAGGGTCCCGGAGCCGGTCATGGGGTCGATCAGGTGCGTGTCACCGTTCCACCGGGCAAGCCGGATTAGTCCGGCGGCCATGACTTCGTTGAGCGGGGCGTAACCGGTTTGTTCCCTGTAGCCGCGCTTAAAGAGCGGACTTCCCGAAGCATCGAGCGATACGGCGATTTGGTCTTTGAAAAGATGCAGATTGACCACCACTTGCGGATGGGTTTTGTCCACATCGGGGCGGTTACCGAAGCGGTTGCGAAAGCGGTCGGCGATGGCGTCTTTAACTTTTTGGCTTATGAAATGAGTGTGGGGTATGGAGTTCAGTTCACCGGAAACGTTGAAAAAAATACGTTTTCGGGAGTGAAAAAACTTTTCCCAAGGAATGTCGTATATTTTGTTATAGAGTGAAGCTACGGTTTTTATGTTGCGCAAATGGGCAATAGGTTTGAGTATTCTTACGGCCGTGGACAATTTCAAGTTGGCTTTATACAAAAAACCCTTGTCACCGTAGAATTCCACGGCCCGGATTAAGGCTTTGGGCTTTTGTCCGCCCAGTTGGGCCACTTCCCTGTGCAGGACTTTTTCAAGTCCTTTAAAGGTTGTGGCAATCATTTTGAAATTTTCCGGGTTCATTCAATTATAATTTTTTCGCCCAGGAATTTGGGTTGCGTTCCCGTGAGCAAGTCCCAAGTGGCTTTGCCTCTTGCTCCAATTTCTCTCAAAGTTATTTTCCATTTCGACAAACCTTTCACTTCCCGGGTACGCACTCCTTCGGCATACAATCCTTTGTGTTTTGCTATAAAGATAGCTCTTTTTACGTGAAAATCCTGTGATATGACCAATACACTGTCCAATCCGAAGATTTCTTTGGCCCGGATCATAGAGTCGTAGGTGCGGAATCCGGCATAATCCAGAACGATTTTGTCTTCCGTCACGCCCGATTTCATTAAATCTTCTTTCATCCGCAGGGGTTCGTTATAATATTTGGTGGAATTGTCGCCGCTAATCAGGATGTATTGTATTTTTCCTTTTTTGAACAACTCCGCCGTGGTTTGGATGCGATATTTGTAATATAAATTTTCGCGGTTATCGCGAGTGTATTTGGAGGTTCCCAAAACCAATCCCACTTTGAACGAGCCGAAATCATCACCGGGATTGTGGACGTAAGCTGATGCATAGGAATCGATATAAAAGTAATTCAATATCAGTAAAATCCCCGATAATACTAATAGTGTAAACAGAAAGCCGAAAAGTTTGCCTGCTTTTTTCAAGGTGTTTTTATAAACCTAAGATTTTGGCGTTAACAAAGAACACGGTTTTGATATCAACGGTGTAATCTTGCGTGATGAGTTCGTCGGTAGTGACTTTCATCCGTATGGTAAAGCTGTCGGTTTTGACGTATTCCTGCAGATCATGGTTGGTGGTTTCCAAATTCAGCGTGTTGCCTACGTTGTTGGGAATATTGTAAAGCCAAGCGATTTTTTTCTCACTCTGACCGTCGGTGTTGATGTATATTTCGATGTCACGCAAAAAGGAAAAGTCGCCCGAAACGGGTTCGGTAATTTTGATTTCCAGTTCTTTGAGGCGAATTTCTTCGATGAGGTCTTT
>JAMONI010000325.1 GCA_027065935.1 Flavobacteriales bacterium
CCATGAAGAAGTCCACCACTTGGGGCAAGGTGTCGGGGGTAGGAATGATTTCCAAAAGCGGCAAATACCTTACGGGATTAAAAAAGTGAGTACCCAGAAAATGTTTTCGGAAATCTTCGCTACGCCCTTCGGCCATCAGGCGAATGGGAATGCCCGACGTGTTGGAACTGACCAAACTGCCTTCGGAGCGGTATTTTTCCACTTGGTCGAAAACGTTTTTCTTGATATCCAAGCGTTCGGGTACGGCTTCGATAATCCAGTCGTAATTTTTGATGTCCGGCATATGGTCTTCTACGTTACCGGTTTTGATGCGTTTGGCAAAGGACGGATGGTAGAAGGCGGCCGGTTTGGCTTTGAGTGCTTTTTTCAGGTTATCGGTGGCAATGCGGTTGCGCACTTGCGGACTGTTCAGGTCGAGACCCTTTTTTTTCTCGTCTCCGGTGAGTTCTTTCGGGACGATGTCCATCAACAGTACGTCGAACCCCGCATTGGCCAATTGTGCGGCGATTCCGGTACCCATTATCCCGGAACCGATCACTGCGACGTTACGAATTCTTTTTTTCATTAGTTCTTATGTTTATTTGACGTTTATTTTCCGGTAATTTTTTGTTTTTGGCTGATTATATTGACGGCATTCAGGGTTTCGCGCAAACACCGGACTTTTTCTTCGCCTAGTTCTTTAGTAATCAAATCGTTAAAGTTTAGGACGGTTTCTTTGGATTTGTTGCGCATTTCGGTGCCCAGTGCCGTAAGTTTGATGATTACGCTTCGGGCGTCGGTATGGCTTTTTTCTTTTTGGATGAGTCCCATTTCTTCCATTCGTTTCAATGTGCGGGACAGGCTTGTCATTTTCATTCCCATTTTGAGCGGCAAGGTGGTGGAGGGCGTTCCTTCTACCGGATCGATGTTTAATAAGGTGAAACCGATAGACATGGAACCGCCGTATTGTGAGGCTACTTGATTGTAGTATTTGGCTATGGATAACCAAGTTTCTCGAATGATTTGGTCGATGGTTTTTTCTTTAAGCGGCATAAGTTCGACATCATTTTACCACAAATATACAAAAAAAATATTATGCGTGCATAATAATTGTAAATTTTGTTGAATTTTTTCTTTTTTGTCGCTAATGTGTAAGAAAACGGAATTTTTCATTGTCGATTGCAGGTAAAACGGGGTGGTTTTGTTGTAAAATCGTAAAACAGGGCGTAGTGCGGAACGGAATCACAGGTGGTTTTTCAGGGTGATTGGTAGAAAGGGAAGCGTTTAATAAAAAAAAGACGCTCGAAAAGAGCGTCTTAAAGGTGTTGGACAGTAACAAGGCCGTGGGATTATTTTTTGGAAAGATATTCCGAAACGCCTTCAAAGGTGGGTTTGAGCGCTTCTTGACCTTCTTCCCAATCGGCGGGGCAAACTTCTCCGTATTTTTGCAGATGAGTTAATGCGTCGATCATTCGCAACACTTCTTTTACGCTTCGTCCCAGCCCCAGGTTGTTAATCAATTCGTGTTGTACGATACCTTCTTCGTCGATAAGGAACAGGCCGCGCAGGGCTACGGGTTCTCCCTCAAAATTTGTATTACCGTTTTCGTCGGTTTTGTATCGTCCGGCCAACACGCCGTATTTCATGGAAATGGTTTTGTCCAGATCGGCTACTAAGGGGTATTTGACGCCTTGAATACCGCCTTTGTCTTTGGGGGTGTTGAGCCAGGCCCAATGGGAGAATTGCGAATCGATGGAGCAACCCACTACTACGGTGTTGCGTTTTTCAAATTCAGCGATTTTGTCTTGAAAAGCCAATATTTCCGTAGGACACACGAAAGTGAAATCCAACGGGTAGAAGAAGAATACCACCTTTTTACCCCGAAAACGGGCAAGGTCGAAGTCTTCGACGAACTCATTACCGTTGACTACGGCTACGGCTTTAAAATCCGGTGCTTTTTTTCCTACTAAACTCATGTTTTACCTTTTTAACGTTTGTTTGATACAAAAGTATCGTAAAGAAGCGTAATACCGTAGATTTTCGGATAATTTTTTTTAATTGTTTGATAAGATAATTCGATAAAAAAAACCGGCGCTTAGGCCGGTTTGCATTCAGATGAGAACATGGTCAGAACATTCTTATACCTATTTGGTATATTTTCATATCGTGTTCGGTAAAATACGGTGCAAAGTCCATACCAAAGTATATGCCGAAGTCATTATATTGGATGTAAGCCGCTGCGCCCCAGGTGATTTTGGTTTGGTTGAAGTATCGTTTTTCTTTGATTTTGTATTCGGCATATAAGTTTTCGTATTCCAAAAGTTGTTTACTTGCGCCGTAAAATTTACCGAAAGCTTGCAGTCCGACGGTCCAATGCTTTGCAGCATTTATTTCAAGTCCCAGGGGAATTTTATAATACGTGGTTCGTAATTTTCTTCGGTCTAAATTTTCGGTATGGCTTGTGACGATTAATTTTCCGTCGGGATTTACGACGTGGTACATTTTTTTGTTTTCGGGTTCGAGGTAGCTCCATATAAAGTGTATTCCGGTCAGGAAGTGGAATTGACGGTTTTTATCCAAAGGGAATTTAAAATCGATGTCCAAGCTTTCGTAATGAGACCCCCAAAGGTCGTAGGCCGAGCTGTCGGTTAGGGCGGACGATTGGCCGAAGAAGTTGTTTATACCCCACTGATAACTCAGGTCGATTTTCAGTTTTTTCTTTTTCTTTTTGGGTTTTAAGCTGTCATTACGTTTTTCGATTTTTTTGATGATGGCTTTGGAGATTATTTTGATGGACGGGTCGCTTTCCTCTTCGGGTTCGTCAATTCCGATTTCTTTTTTGAATTCGTCGGTTTCGTAATAAATGGCGAATTGCAGTTCGTCTTCAAAGGCTTCGATGAGGTATTTCATTTCGTCTTTTTGCTGAGTGTGTGACAATTCGGCTGTTTTTTTCAGCAGTTCTTCCGACAGTACGTTTTGCACGCTGTCGATTCGATGGATGTAATTTTTCGTTTTTTGATACAGGCTGTCTTGAGCCGGTAAGTTATAGGCCACACTTAATGTGCATAAAGCCAGTAATATTCTTTTCATGTTCGTAGGTTTTTATTGTTTTTTTGCGGTTTTGTTTTCAAAGCTCAGTTCTCCGTATCCCAGATTGAAGTACATTATTTTATCGGTATCGGGATTGAGGTAGTATCCTTTGAAGTATTTTTCGTCGTTGTCGATGATTCGGGTTTCGAATTGCAAGTCGTTGTATTCCAAGTCGCCGAAGTCCATTTTGATTTCGAACCGGTAAGGTACGGCCCGGTTGTTGATGATTTTGATGCTTTGAAAATCACCGTTGATGTTGATCAACCGGAATTTTTCGGGCAGGTCGCTTATGGTAAACTCGTTGTAATCGCCCGAGCCGACGATTTTGCAGGTTTTCCGGAGTTGATATTGGCTGTGGTCGGAGTTGAAGTTGATGTAATAAGTCCGCCCCGAGTTTAGTCGGACAAAGTCGCCGTCCACCCGGATGTTTTTGGCTCTTTTTACGGTATATTTGGAATGGTCGCCTTGAATATCGAGCTTGAAGTTCATATCGATGTTGAAAACCGAAAAGTCGGAATCGATATCGGCATTATGGATAAATTTAATATTGGCTCTGATATAATCGCCTTCGATGTTGTTGTCTTTTCCGCGCAAGTAGCCCAAATAGAGTTTGGCGTAATCCGTGTCCAATCTGAGGTTGCCTTTGAGTTGGTTGAGATGGATTTTCAAGTAGTCGCCTTCGATTTCCAATGATATGTTTTCGGGATAACGGATTTCGATTTTATGTTCGAATTCCAGCTTTTGAAACAAGTTGATTTCTTCGTAATTAAAGTCGAACGCAATGTCGATAAGATGGTTATGTATTTTATCGTCGATAAAGAAATTGTTGATAAACCGGTTTACCTTTTTCTCGTCACCCTTGACTCTTAGATCGGAAACGAGAACGATTTCGGGTTTGTCGGAGGGGATGAAACGGATTTCGGAAAACCGGGTATTGATTTTGAGTAAGCTATGCTCGGGGTCGGTCAAGGTGTAGGTTTTCACCGTATTGACCTTTTTTTCGATGCGTTGAGCGTAGAGGGATGCCATCGAAAAGAATGCCCAAAATATCAAAAGGTGTTTAAATGTTATGTTTTTGTTTTTCATAACGCTTCATTTTTTCGATTTGAATGAGTTTCTTTTGGAATTCTTCCAAGAGTTCGCGGCGTTGTTCGGTGTTTTCGATCATAGCCTCCAGCACGTAGCGGTTGCCGGTTTGTTGAAATTCCTTGTTGAGTTTTTGATAGTCTTTATCCAAACGGTTCAGTTGGGTGTAGGTTTCGGTTATGAGTCGTTTGGCTTCGGGGGTTTCGAATCGTTCCCATTCCAAGACTTGTTCTTTAAGGAAGTTAGCCCATTCTTCTTGTTTTTCCATCATTTGCGGATAGATTTTTTCGGCCGGGATGAATTTGCCCAGCAGTGTTTGGCGGTAATTTCCGGACAGGATGAAGAGTCCGAGTAAAATCAATACGGATGCGGCGATCCATTCGGGTTTGACAAAGAATCGCCGTTTGGCCGGGAGTCGTGATGTCAATTTTCGTTGAAAACGTTCTTTATGGCCGGCTGCCGGTTCGTAAATATCGTACGGATTGTTATGAAGGTTCATAATATTTTGTTTTCGTTTATTAATTTTCGCAAAGCCGATTTGGCTCTCGACATCATGGTTCGTGCATTTTGATAACTGATACCCATGATTTGGGCGATTTCTTCATAATCATATCCTTCCATGTAATACAGTGACAAAATGGTGCGGTAGTTGTCTTTCAGGCTCCGCAATATTTTCAGCATTTCCTTCGGGTCATTGTCCCGCAGGTCGAGTTCCTTATGGTCTTCGGCATGGTCAAACATCTTTTCGTCTTCATGGGCGTTGAAATTTCCGTATTTCTTAATCCATTGCAAGCTTTCGTTGATGATGATTCGCTTGAGCCATGCGCCGAAGCTTGCTTCACCCCGAAACGAATGTATGCGTTGAAATGCTTTGATAAACGCTTCGTGCATTACGTCTTCGGCAAAGTGAAAATCGTTTACTATTCGATAAGCCGTATTAAACAAGGGCTTATAATACATGTCATACAAAGCATTCATCGCCTTTATATCACCTTTTTTGCACTGTTCGACCAATATCTTTTCTTTCGGATTCATTCCGGGTCGTAAGGATTCTTTTCATTGTAAAGATAACCGATTATGTCTAATGTTACACTTTTTGTATTTTTTTTGGACGGATTTTATTGGGAATACTTTAAATTTTCTATTTTGCGAAAAAATTTTTCATTATGAAAAAAGCTTATGTTTTTCCCGGACAGGGTGCGCAATTTCCGGGTATGGGAAAAGACCTTTATGATAAATACGACGAGGCAAAGAATCTTTTTCATCTGGCCGATGAGATATTGGGATTTAAACTTTCCGGTACGATGTTCGACGGCACGGAAGAAGATTTGCGTCAAACCAAGATAACACAGCCTGCCATTTTTGTGCATTCGGTAATTACCGCCCGGTTGATGGGAAAAGATTTTCAACCCGATATGTTGGCCGGCCATTCTTTGGGTGAATTTTCGGCATTGACGGCCGGCGGGGCGCTTTCGTTTGAAGACGGGTTAAAGTTGGTCTTACGGCGGGCATTGGCCATGC
>JAMONI010000326.1 GCA_027065935.1 Flavobacteriales bacterium
ACCGGTAGGGCAAGGATTCTTCATCTGGAACGAGGGCAATGCCACCCCGTCGGGAAATATTACGTTCCAAAATTCACAACGTGAGTTTATCAAAGAAGACGGAAGCAACTCCGTTTTTATGCGTTCGGGACCGACCGATATCCGGATTTTCTTTGACAATCCGCACGGCATTCGTCGTCATCTGTTACTGGGATGGCGTCATAATACCACCATGGGTGAAGATTGGGGATGGGATGCAAGAGCATTCGAATCCAATCCTTACGGAGGCGATATGTTCTTTACGATTTCCGATAAAGACTACGTCATCCAAGCCGTTCCCGAAATAGTGGATGAAACAAGAATTCCGCTTCACGTTGTTACGACGGAAGACGGTGAAATCTCCATCGGCATCATTGATTTGGTCAACTTCCCTTCGGGAATGGAAATTTTTATAGAAGACGTTCACCAAGGACAAACCTTTCCCATTTCGCCTACCGTAAGCTTTACCACGTACTTGCAACAAGGCGATTATAACGGTAGATTTTATTTGGTGTTCCGTCCTTCCACCACCAAAACGGACGATCCCGTCTTGACCGATATCAATATCTATTATAACAACGGTTACGTGATCGTGCAAAACCCCAACAACCGCACCGTACGAAGCGTGGAAATCTTCGACCTTACCGGAAAATTAATCATCGAAAAATCTTTTAACGGTACGGAAACCTTATACAAACTTCCCGTATCGCTTCCTACCGGTGTTTACCTGTCACGCCTAAATGCGGACGAACAGGTTAAGACCACCAAGTTCATCGTAGAATAATCCGGAAAACACGGCAATCCAAACGTCCGGAATATCCGGGCGTTTTTTTTATTTATGAGCTTCCGAAGCGAGTGGAAAATTATATTTATCTTTGTTTTCAAACCTTATTTTATGGTGCAAGTTTACGAAGTAAAACAAAAAAAAGACCTGAAAAAATTCATCGAACTTCCCTATCAACTTTACCGGAATGATAACAATTGGATACCTCCGCTCAAAAAAAGCGAATGGGATTTCTGGACCAACCATCCCGGGTTGCATAAAAATACCGTAAAACTTTTTCTTGCCGAAAAAAACGGAAGGCCCGCCGGGCGCATAGTCTTTCTCATCAACAAAAAATACAATGCATTACACAACAAGAAAACCGCCCGCTTCTTTGCTTTTGAGTCCATCGATGATAAGGAAGTCATCGACAAGCTCTTCGCTCGTGTGGAAGAAGAAGCCCGCACCTACGGAATGACACATATTCACGGCCCGCTCGGTTTTAACAATTTGGACCACCAAGGATTGCAAGTGGAAGGCTTCGATTGGCCGCGGACCATGGTTTCCGTTTACAACTTCCCCTATTACAAAGAACATCTCGAAAGATTGGGCTACAACAAAGAAATCGATTGGGTGGAAAACCGTATCAAATTAAATGAAAATGCCATCAAACGCGGTGAAACCGGCAAAAAAATCGTAGAAAAAAGATACGGACTAAAGGCTTGGCAACCTCGTGACAAAAAAGCGTTCGAATCCATTGCCCGGGAAATTTTCGACCTCTACAACGAGTCATATAAAAATCTGCCCTACATGGTGCCGCTTGATGATGATGAAATCGCTTTTTATAAAAAATCTTATTTTCAAGTCCTGTTGCCCCAATGGGCGTTCTTTGCAAGAGAACCCGAACAAAACCGGATTGTGGCATTCTTGCTTACTATGCCCGCCTTGGGAGATGCTTTGCGCAAAGCCAAAGGAAAACTCTTTCCCTTCGGATTTTACCACATCATGAAAGCGCTTAAAAACCCCAAAGAAATCGATGTGGCCATTATAGGCGCAAGACCCGAATACGACAACAAAGGTGCGGCGGTAATCGTATTTGAAAAATTTCATGCACAAATGCTACAAAAAGGTATTGATGTTTTTGAAACCGGCGGCGTGTTTGAAACCAACAAGCCCGTATTGGCCAATTGGAAAAATTACGATGCCATCCAACACAAAAGAAAACGCGTGTATGGAAAATCTCTATAAAGACAAACTTCCGGGGCAGGGGACAAGTATCTTTGCCGTAATGTCGGAATTAGCCCGGCAAACCGGCGCCGTAAACCTTTCGCAAGGATTTCCCGATTTTCCGGTCTCATCCGAACTGATTGATTCGATTTACCGTTTTATGCGCGAAGGAAAAAACCAATACGCCCCTATGCCGGGCGTACCCGAACTAAGAGCGGTACTTTCCGAAAAAATCAAAAAACTATACCGTACCGCCTTCGACCCCGAAACCGAAATCACCGTAACGGCAGGTGCCACCCAAGCCCTCTTTACGGCCATTCAAGCTTTTGTGGATAAAGACGATGAAGTCATCGTTTTCGAACCGGCTTACGACTCCTACGTGCCCGCCGTGATGCTTGCCGGAGGCAAGCCCGTATTCATCCGTTTGACCAAGCCCGATTTTTCCATCGATTGGGATGAAGTAAAAAGCAAAATAACACCGAAAACCCGCCTTATCATCGTCAACACGCCCAACAACCCCGGCGGATATGTTTTTTCGCCCGCCGATTGGAAAGCTTTGCAAGAAATAACCGCTTCAACCCGTATCATTATATTGAGTGACGAAGTTTATGAACACATTATCTTTGACGGACAAACCCACGAAAGCGGATTGAAATATCCGGGCATGCGCGAGCGCTTGTTGGCCGTTTTTTCCTTCGGAAAAACTTTTCATGCCACCGGATGGAAAACCGGTTATGCGGTGGGAAACGAAAAATTAATGCGCCTCTTCAGAAAAGTACATCAATTCAACGTTTTTTCGGTCAACACCCCGGTGCAATATGCACTGACGCAATATTTACGGAACGAACAAAACTTTTCGACCCTTCCCGCATTCTATCAAGCCAAGCGGGATTATTTCATCAAAGGTTTGGAACACTCGAGATGGAAGGTGATCCCCACCCGGGGCACTTATTTCATCCTCTTGGATTATTCCGCTATCTCGAACGAAAAAGAATACGATTTTGCCGTTAGGTTGACCCAACAATCGGGCGTAGCTTCCATCCCCCTTTCTTCGTTTTATCACGACGCCTTCGACCAACAATGTTTACGCTTTTGCTTTGCCAAACAACAGCAAACCCTCGACAAGGCCCTGGCGCTGTTAACCAAAATATGAGAAATGTTCAGTCATCAACCCCGAAAATTAGTTATTACCCTTATCATTTCTAGCTTGCTCGTTCCTTTGAAGAGTTTCACACAAGGCCGGACGATATCGGAAAAAATGGCCTTTCACTTCTACAACGATAATTTCTTTTACGACAAGGAATACTACAATTTTATTGCCGATGCCTATACTTTGGCCGGACATATTGTTCGTCCCGAACTCTCTTTTGCCGTTCATCCCGGATGGAAATTGTCCATAGGCATCGAAGCGCAAAAATTTTGGGGAATCAACACGAAAGTACATACTTCACCCGTTTTTTATTTGATGTTTCAAAACCGAAATCACGGCTTACGGTTCGGCTCGCTCGACCGTAATCGATCACACAAAATCGTTGCCCCGTTGTTTAACCCCGAATTCGAATACCTGCCCGAAAGGAGGGAATGGGGACTACAATATCTTTTTCAAACCGAAAACATTGAAGCGGAAGCATGGATGGATTGGCATACGTTTATCCGGAAAAACGACAGCATAAGAGAAATCATTAACGGAGGCCTGCGCCTGAACAAAAAGTGGTTCGTTACGCCGGAAATAGAGTTTAAAACACCCGTTCAATGGGTCTTTCACCACCGGGGCGGACAAATAAACCTCAAAGGACCTTATTTGGAAGGAAAAAACGCCATGTTTACGGTATATTCGGGAATGGCGGGTGGAGCATTAACCGTTAAAATGTTCGCTCGCAGTCATTTCGGATTTTTCTCTTATTATTTGTTTCATCATATTCAGACCGTTTCCGGAGGCTCGGCGGAAGAAATTAAATTCTTTGACGGAAAAGCATTATGGACAGGTGTGGGGTGGTACGGTAACCATTGGAAAACGGAAGTTTCCTATTGGCATGCCGAAAAGTTCAATGCCCCGCTTGGCGCAGACATCTTCCAGACCGTAAGCCGCAAAACCGACCGTTATTATGAAGACGGACAACTCTTGGAAATTTATGCCCGACATACCGAACCGACCCGGTTTCTTTGGATATGGGAAGCGGGGTATTATCATAATTTCAGCGAAAAATTTACTTTCCGGACCTTACTTCATTTTTACTACCAACCCTATTTCGTTTCCATTCCGCCTTATGATTTTCTGGGTGTAGCCCACCGCCAAATCGACTTTGTCATCGGTTTTAATTTCAAGTATCAATTTTAATATTTTTATTAAAAAATCCGTAATTCCAGACCGGTTTTTTTATTTATGATTGTGTTTTTTTAAACAAAAAGCGCTATAAGTAGAAAATATTTCAATGAAATAAGAAAAACGCTACTGTATTATTAATCGTAAAGGTGTTTTTTTGATAAAAAAATTTTTTACATTTGTGATTACCAATAAACCAAAAACGAATTGCACTATGAAAAAAACTATCCATTTCCTAATCGTCTTGTTGGTGAGTTGGGCGCTTACGGCCCAGGTCTCCGACAATTTCGACGCCTACAACTCGGGCGATGCCCCTATGGGTTGGACCAAATATCAAACCGGATCCGATGATCCGGGATTTGTCGTAACAGATGCCCAAGCCAATTCGTTGCCCAATAGCTTGTATCACAATGACGATGATTTAGCCACCGAAAGCACTTCGTGGATCGTAGCACCGGCTTATACATCCACCGGTAATGACTTGCTGACCTTTTATTACCGTCAGAACTATACCCCGGGTTATTATAACTATTCGGGAGTTTGGTATTCCACTACCGGAGCCGACCCCATAGCCAACCCGGGGGATTGGACGGAAATCCAAGAATTCAACGATACCTTCGGATATTCCGAAGACACTTGGACCCAATTTATGCATACGTTTAATTTACCTGCCGGAACTACCATTTACGTAGCCTTTAAATATACGGGAGATTGGGCACACGAATTTTATATCGACGATTTTTCCATCGACGTAGCGCCCGCATGTATAGATCCATCCACCCTGTCGGCCGTTTCCACTTCTTTGACCGATGCGGAACTTTCATGGATGGAAAACGGAACGGCTACAATGTGGAATATTGAATACGGTCCTACGGGTTTTACCCAAGGCAGCGGCACCATGGTTTCGGGTGTTACCTCTAATCCCTATGCCTTGACGGGATTAACCGCAGGACAAGAATACGACTTTTACGTTCAATCCGATTGCGGAAGCAACGGAACAAGTAACTGGGTAGGACCGTTTACTTGGAAACAATGGAGCCAGGGCGACGATTGTTCCGTAGCCATTCCGTTGAACGTGGAAAGCGATTGTGCTTCGGCTACGCCTTACACGCTGGATTATGCCAATGCCGTGGATTTGGGACACTTCTCATGTGACACGTATGGCTCCAACAACGGAAAATGGTTCAGCTTTACCGCTCCTTCCGGCGGAAAAGTGAAGTTGATTTCTTCGGTAAGCGGTGGCGAGTTCGTTCTTTTGGACGGTTGCGGTGGAAGCGAAGTGTTGTGTGATGATGCGGGAACCGAATATTATATCACCAACCTTACCGCCGGACAAACCTACTACTTAGGATATTGGAAAGACGGGGCCACAAGCGGAACCGTGGATATTTGTCTGGAAGAATTGATGTACACCCCTCCCGTCTTCTCAACAAGCGTAGTACCCGATTGTAATACCGCCGAATTCACGGTGGAAATAAACGTTACCGATTTCGGAGGCGCCACCTCCGTAACCGTATCCGACGATCAAGGAAGTGCATCGCAACAATTAAGCGCTCCCGGAATTGCAACCTTCGGTCCTTATGCCGAAGGCACTTCGGTAACCTTTACCGTGACCAACGATGACGATAATAACTTTTCTTCTTCCGAAACGGTTCAATATTACTGTCCTCCCGCCAACGACGCCTGTTCCGGAGCTATCGATTTGACATTAAATCAAACCTGTACGAACACAACCGGAACCAACTTAGGTGCCACCGACTCCGGTGTTGCCGTTCCGTCTTGTTCTTATTATAACGGAGGCGACGTTTGGTTTAAAGTAACCGCTCAATCCGATACGCTTATCGTTGAAACTTCTTCAGTTTCGGGAAGTAACATAACCGACACGGGATTGGCCATAT
>JAMONI010000327.1 GCA_027065935.1 Flavobacteriales bacterium
AAACTTTGGTGTTACCCGGAAATTTGCAAGTTTTATATTCTTACTCTAAAATCCCGTAATTCAGATGGAATTGATTGCCTAACCCCAATACATTTTATCCGAACATTACGGATTATTATCCTTCTGGAAGCAAAAACAAGCAACCAATTGTAAAATCGGCTTATATCGACGCCCCGAAAAACAAGAGTTGGAAAGAAGTGCCTTCAAAAACAATGACTGGCATTATCGAATTTTACATGTTTATATAATTCCTTATTGTGTATTCAATATTATCGGTTATGACCGAAATAGCTCACAAAAAAGGATTAGAAATTTTTATTTGCGTAAAATTTAAAAAAATAAACATCATAAATTTGAAATACGAAAAAAAATTTCTAACTTTATGATTGCGATTTTAAAGATTTATAAAGCCCTATGCATCAAATAAGCGACATGGATTTGAAAAAGGCCTTAAAAAAGCATTTCGGTTTCGATCAATTCAGAGGTCTTCAGGAGCAAGTTATTAAAAGTATTTTGTCCGGGAAAAACACCATGGCCATCATGCCCACCGGTGGAGGTAAATCCTTAACCTATCAATTGCCGGCACTCATTCAGCCGGGCGTGGCTATTGTGGTTTCACCGCTTATCGCGTTAATGAAAAACCAAGTGGATGCCATCCGCGGTATTTCCGAAGAACGGGGCATTGCACACGTGTTGAATTCATTGCTCAACAAAACCGAAACCCGGCAAGTTAAAGAAGATATTTTGAGCGGTAAGACCAAATTGTTATACATGGCGCCCGAATCATTAAACAAACCCGAAAATCTCGACTTCCTGCGTGATGCCAACGTCTCCTTCATCGCCGTTGACGAAGCCCACTGTATCTCGGAATGGGGGCACGATTTCAGGCCCGAATACAGAAATTTAAGAAAAATCATCAATTACATCAATCCCCAAATGCCGGTAATGGCCCTTACGGCCACCGCCACCCCCAAAACACAAGACGATATCCTGAAAAATCTGGAAATCGAAGACGCCAATGTGTTTAAAGATTCCTTCAATCGACCCAATTTGTTTTACGAAAATTCATCAAACAACGCCCCGGACAATCGGGCATTATATACGCCTTAAGCCGAAAAACCGTTGAAGAGTTAGCCCAATTTCTCCAATTAAACGACATCCGTGCCGTACCCTACCACGCCGGATTAAATGCCAAAACCCGTAGCAAACACCAAGACATGTTTCTGCAAGAAGATGCCGATGTTGTGGTAGCGACCATCGCCTTCGGTATGGGTATCGACAAACCCGACGTGCGTTATGTAATCCATTACGACATTCCCAAAAGTCTGGAAAGCTATTACCAAGAAACGGGACGCGCCGGTCGCGACGGCGAATACGCCCACTGCCTGGCTTTCTATTCCTATAAAGACATCGAAAAATTGGAAAAATTCCTCTTTTCCGAAAAATCAAGTATCGAACGAGAAATCGGACTGGCATTGCTCAATGAAGTGGTAGCGTATGCCGAAACTTCCATATCGCGGCGCAAATTTCTCTTGGATTACTTCGGCGAAGAATTCGACCCCGAAAAAGATCCCGGCGGAGATATGGACGATAATGTCCGTAATCCCAAGCCCAAAGTGGAAGCCAAAGACCAAGCCGTTAAAGTTTTACAACTCCTCACCTCGGTCAAAGGTGATTTTAAAATCAACGACGTAATCAACATCCTGCACGGCATCGAAACCTCCAGAGTGCGCTCACACAAAAAACTGCTGGGAGAAATCTGGGCCAGCGGAAAGGATAAAGAAAAAGAATTCTGGCACGCCCTGCTCAGACACATGCTCATTGAAAAGCTGCTGTCCAAACAAATAGAAAACTTCGGTGTGCTTAGAGTCACCGAAAAAGGCAAAGCCTTTTTAAAATCGCCTTCGAGTTTTATGATTACAGAAAATCATAAATTCAACATCAGCGTAAGATCGGGCGCAATGATGAAACAATCGCACGGCGCCGACGACACACTTTTAAAAATGCTCAAAGAATTACGAAAAGACATCGCCAAGAAAAAACAAATCCCCACCTATGTGATTTTTCAAGAAGCCTCGTTGGAAGACATGGCTTTGAAATATCCGGTTACCATCGAAGAAATGACACGAATCTACGGCGTGGGTGAAGGAAAAGCCCGCAAATACGGTCCTCCTTTCATCGAACTTATCAAAAAATACGTGGAAGAAAACGACATCGTCCGTCCCGACGACATCGTTATAAAATCGGCCCCTTCGCGCTCGGCCATGAAAGTGTTTATCATCCAAAGTACCGACCGGAAAATCCCGTTGGAAGATATCATGCGCGCCAAAGGCCTAACCCTTGAAGAACTCATCAAAGAAATGGAACAATTGGTGTATATGGGGACCAAACTCAATATAGACTACATTATCGACGAAATTTTCGACGAAGAACAGCAGGAAGAACTCCATGATTATTTCATGGAAGCCGAAAGAGACAAAATTAGCGACGCCCTCGAAGAATTCGGCGACGAATACGACGAAGAGGAATTGCGCCTCTACCGGATTAAATTTATCAGCGATATGGCAAACTAAATAAACAAAGCTTATGAAAAAAAAAGATTTACCTCATATAGCGGACAAAAAACCCTTGGTTCTGGAAATGGAAGCGGGCACTTATTATTGGTGCAGTTGCGGTTTGAGCAAAAAGCAACCCTTTTGCGACGGCTCTCATAAAGGAACGGACTTCACTCCCGTAAAGCTTGTTATCGATAAAAAACGAAAATTCGCCTGGTGCTTGTGCAAACACTCCGAAAAAGGACCGCAATGCGACGGCGCACACGTCAAATTGTAATCCGCTATCCGGCCGAATCATTTTTTAAGACGATTTTTTTTCATATTTTAGGTATCAAACAAAACAAGATTTTATGGTACCTAAAATTTCGACACTTTCCGGATATTTACACGAATATCAAAAAAGCATCGTGCATCCCGAAATTTTTTGGGAACGAATTGCCGAAAGCTTTCATTGGCGAAAACCCTGGGAAAAGGTCTTGGAATGGGATTTCAACAAACCCGAAGTAAAATGGTTTGTCGGTGGAAAACTCAACATCACCGAAAATATTTTCGAACGTCACGCCTGTATGAAAGGAGATACGCCGGCCATTATTTGGGAGCCTAACGACCCCTCCGAACCGCATAAAATTTTTACTTACAAACAATTATGGGATGAAGTAAACAAATTTGCCAACGTATTGAAATCATTGGGCGTTAAAAAAGGTGACCGCATCACCATCTATTTACCCATGATTCCCGAGCTTGCCATTGCCATGCTGGCTTCGGCACGAATCGGAGCCATACACTCCATAGTCTTTGCAGGATTTTCCGCCAAAGCCCTTGCCGAACGAAATAATGACGCACAATCAAAAATTCTCATTACCGCCGACGGCAGTTTTCGCGGCCCGAAAACCATTCCGCTGAAACAAACCGCCGACGAAGCGCTTCACATGTCAGGGAGTATCGAAAAAGTGATAGTAGTAAAGCGTACGGGACAACAGGTCCGGATGAAAGAAGGACGAGACCTGTGGTGGCACGAGTTAATGAAAAATGCCGCTACCGAGTGCAAAGCCGAAACCATGGACGCCGAAGACCCTCTATTTATCCTCTATACAAGCGGTTCGACCGGAAAACCCAAAGGAATACTTCATACCACGGGCGGTTATATGATTTATGCCGCTTATACCTTTAGGAACGTTTTCCAATACACCGACGGCGACATTTATTTTTGCGCCGCGGACATCGGTTGGATAACCGGACATTCATACATTATTTACGGCCCTCTGTTGGAAGGCGCCACCACACTGATGTTTGAAGGAATCCCCACCTATCCGAAACCCGACAGGTATTGGCAAATCATCGAAAAATTCAAAGTGAATCAATTTTACACCTCGCCTACGGCGATCCGGTCGTTATTGGCTCAAGGTGAAGAATGGGCGGATAAATACGACATGCCTTCATTGAAGGTTTTGGGTACGGTAGGCGAACCCATCAACGAAGAAGCATGGCATTGGTACCACAACCACGTAGGCAAAGGCCGCTGTCCCATTGTGGACACTTGGTGGCAAACCGAAACCGGCGGGATTATGATCAGCCCCTTGGCGGGTATTACGCCAACCAAACCCGCTTATGCTACGTTGCCCTTGCCCGGCATTCGTCCCGTTATTATGGACGCCGACGGAAAACCGCTCAAAGGAAACAATGTGGAAGGAAGCCTGTGTATCGAATTCCCGTGGCCGGGAATGGCCCGAACCGTTTGGGGCGACCATCAAAGGTACAAAGAAGTCTATTTCACTGCTTATCCGGGCAAATATTTTACCGGTGACGGAGTAAAACGGGATGAAGACGGTTATTACCGTATTTTGGGAAGAATCGACGATGTGATTAACGTATCGGGACACCGGTTGGGTACGGCCGAAATCGAAAATGCGATCAACGAACATCCTTTGGTGGCGGAATCGGCCGTGGTGGGTTATCCGCATCCCATAAAAGGACAAGGTATATACGCATTTGTGGTAGCACCCGCCCGGCCGGGTAATTTGGATGAAGAACTCCGCAATTCCATCCGGCAAGGAGTAGCCAAATTGATAAGCCCCATTGCCAAACCCGATAAAATTCAATTCGTAAGCGGACTTCCCAAAACCCGTTCGGGAAAAATCATGCGGCGTATCTTAAGAAAAATCGTGGCGGGAAGTTCCGACTACGGTGATACTTCCACATTAACCAATCCCGGTATCGTCAACGAAATTCAAAAGGGATTTGAAGCCCTGAAGGACGGCTAAAATTATATGCAAAAAAAACATTGCTCCGAACCGCCGGCTTTTCATATAAAAGCAGTAACTTTGCACAAAATTGAAAAAAGATGTTTCAACACAAATACTTCAAGCTGTTCGTGATGTTTGTTTTACTGGGAATTTCCGTTTGGCAATTTACCGAAGGGAATATCGGAAACGGCATTTTTATTCTGATTTTGGCATTATTGGTGCTGTTTTTTTACATAAGAAACGAATACCTGTTAATGGCCTACATGCGCTTGCGCAAACAAGATACTGCGGGGGTTGAAAAATGGTTGAGTAAAATCAAATCGCCCGAAAAGGCTTTAATCAAACCCCAGCAGGCGAGTTACTATATGATGTGGGGAATGATTCACAGTCAAAAAAATATTCATCAAGCGGAAAAATATTTTAGAAAAGCTTTAAAAATAGGTTTTATCCTTAAACAAGAAGAAGCCCTGACCAAGCTTTCGTTGGCGGGAATTTTGATTGCCAAAAGAAGAAAACGCGAAGCAATGAATTTAATTAACGAAGCCAAAAAGTTAGACAAAAAAGGTTTGCTCAAGGAAAACATTCAAGTGGTCAAGCAACAGTTAAAACGCATTTGATTTCATTGCCGGTTTTTCCGCTCATTTTTTTACTATGTTGGAATTTGCACGTCATTTTGTGGCAGGATTTATCGTGACTTTTATCGGAATTGCTCCGCCAGGCATTATATCGCTCACCGGATTGAAAGTAGCCGTGGAACGTGGCAAAAAAGCCGGAATTTTGTTTGCCGCAGGCGTTATGCTTCCCGATATTGTTCAGGCTCACATTGCCATACTGGGCGCCGAATATATTTTGTCCAATCCGTTTGTATTAAACTGGCTCAAGCGTATCGGAATTTTGATTTTGCTGATAATGGCTTATACGTCATTCAAGCAAGCGCGAAAAGGTATCAAGAACAGTCCCGTGACCAAGTTTAACATAAGAAATCCGTTTTACTACGGCGTTTTTATCTCCGCCGTGAATCCTATGGCCATTCCTTTTTATTTTGTGTACAGTTCATTGTTGAAATATTCGGGAATCATCCGGTTCAACCAACCCTATGCCAGCATTTACATTGCCGGTGCGGTATTGGGGGCTTTTACCCTGCTGACCGTTTATTCCGTGTACGCTAAAAAGATAATCGGGAAAATTACATTCGTAGCAAAGAATTTTTATTACATTCTGAGCGGCCTGTTTTTCCTGGTGGCTTTGGGAATCATTTTCAGTATGATTAATTAAAGCTTATGATTACATCCGTACAAAATCCTTTGGTAAAATATATCGTAAAACTAACGCATAAATCGTCTTTTCGTAAAAAA
>JAMONI010000328.1 GCA_027065935.1 Flavobacteriales bacterium
GTGTACGGGAGTTCCTTTTAAAGTTATTCGTGCCATAATTTTCGGGTTTAATTGTTGTCCGAGCAAGCTAATGAGAAAAAAGTTGACAGCCTAACGGATTTTGCAAAAAACGATAAAAAATTTTTATAGTAAAAATTATGTAAACTTATCCAAACGAATGGCAAGGGGATATTGAGACGTAGGAGCGGATTTTGAATGAAAATTTAAGGATGCGTGCAAGATTATGGTTTTTGTTTTTTCATCCCTCTTTCGGATGTAATTTACCGTCTAATTCTTTTCTCAGATACTTGGCCGTCTCATTACCTTGTAGGCGTATCATTTCTTCGGGTGTGCCTTCAAAAACGATTTGACCGCCTTGTTCCCCGCCTTCCGGTCCCATGTCGATAATATGGTCGGCGAGTTTGATAACATCCGTATTGTGTTCGATAATGATTACGGTGTTGCCTTGGTCGGTGAGCCGGTTGAGGAGATTCATCAGCAGGCGAATGTCTTCAAAATGCAGTCCCGTGGTGGGTTCGTCCAAGATAAACAAGGTATTTCCGGTGGATTTTTTGGAAAGTTCGGCTGCCAATTTGATCCGTTGCGCTTCACCGCCCGACAGCGTCGTCGAGGCTTGCCCCAATTGTAAGTATCCCAAACCGATTTCATCTAGGATTTGCAATTTACGTTTGATTTTGGGAATGGCGTCGAAAAAAATCAGGGCTTCGGAAACACTCATTTCGAGGACTTCGTGGATGTTTTTGTTTTTATAACGCACTTCAAGCGTTTCGCGATTAAATCGTTTTCCCTGGCAGGTTTCACACGTCACATACACATCGGGCAGGAAGTTCATTTCGATGGTGCGCATGCCCGCACCTTCACAAACCTCACATCGTCCGCCTTTTACGTTGAACGAAAAACGTCCCGGTTTGTAGCCGCGAATTTTGGCTTCCACCGTATCGGCAAAGAGTTGGCGGATATCTGCAAAAACGCCCACATAGGTGGCCGGGTTGGACCGGGGCGTCCGGCCTATGGGGCTTTGGTCGATGTCGATTACTTTATCTATATATCCGGTTCCCGTAAGTTTTTTGTAAGGCAGTCCTTCGTCAAGGCTGTTGTGGATGATTTTCCGTAGGGCGGGGTACAGGGTTTCGTTGATCAGGCTCGACTTTCCGCTACCCGAAACGCCCGTTACCACAATCATCTTCCCTAACGGAATCTCCAAACGGACATTTTTGAGATTATGTCCGGTAGCGCCTTCCAGAACGATTTTTTTTCCCGAACCTGTACGCCGGGTTTCGGGCACTTGGATTTTTTTTCGCCCGCTTAAGTATGCCGAAGTAAGTGAATTTTTCTTAAGGATTTCTTCGGGTTTTCCTTGGGCTACGATTTGTCCGCCGAGCTTGCCCGCTCCCGGCCCCAAGTCGATGATATAATCCGAGGCCAACATCATTTCTTTGTCGTGTTCCACCACCAAAACGGTATTGTGCAAATCACGAAGTTTATGAAGGGAGTCAATCAAGCGTTGGTTGTCGCGCGGATGTAATCCGATACTGGGTTCGTCGAGGATATAAAGCACATTGACCAATTGCGCTCCGATTTGAGAGGCCAAGCGAATGCGTTGCGACTCACCGCCCGAAAGGCTTCCCGCACTCCGGTTCAAATGCAAATAATGCAAACCTACGTTCATCAAAAATTCAAGCCTTTGTCTGATTTCCTTGATGACTTCTTTACCTATCAAGCGTTGTTTGTGATCAAGCCTGTTTTCCAAATGCTCAAACCATTCGGCCAATCCACCGATTTCCATTCCGGCAAGTTCGTTTATGGTTTTCCCGTCGATTTTGAAATATTGTGTTTCTTTTCGCAAACGGGTGCCTTGACAAACCGGGCAAGTCTTACGGGTCATGTAACGGGAGGCCCAGCGTTTCAAGGATTTGGATTGGGTTTGATGAAATTGCTTTTCCAAAAAGTTTACGATGCCTTCAAATTTAAGATGGTATTCGTTGGTAACCCCGCTAACTTCCGAGTGCACCTTGAGAAATTCCTCGACGCCGTAGAGGATTTTTTCCATAGCTTGTTCAGGAATGTTTTTTACGGGGGTGCCGAGGTCAAAACCGTATTTTTTTCCTATGATAACGAGTTGTTCGGTAATCCAAAAGTGTTTGGCCGGGTCCACCGGATCCAATCCGCCTTGCGCAATACTTTTTTCCGGGTCGGGAATGATTTTGGACAAGTCCGCTACGTAAATTTCTCCCAATCCTTTGCATTTGGGACAGTATCCTTTGGGTGAATTAAACGAAAAGAAATGGGGTTCGGGTTCGGGCAGGGAAAATCCCGTGCTAACGTCCGTAAACCGGGTACTGAAAAAATAGGCTTGACGGTCAGGGTCGAGAACTACAAGCGTATCATTTCCCTTTTCAAGCGCTTTTTCAACGGCTTGTTTTAACCGGCGTTTGTGCTTTTGGTCCACGATAATTTTGTCCACAACCACTTCGATGTCGTGCGTTTTGTAACGTTCCAATTGCATTCCGGGTTCGATGTCTCTTATGACGCCGTCCGTTCGTACTTGCGTAAAACGTTGCTTGGCCAACCGGACGAAAAGTTCTTTATAATGCCCTTTTCTTCCTCGAACAACCGGAGCCAACACATAAATTTTTTGACCTTGAAATTGACGTAGGATTAATTGAAAAATTTCATCCGAGCCGTGCCGGAAAAGTTCGTCGTTGCCTCCCGGCATATAAGCTTTGGAAATGCGGGCGTACAACAAACGCAATAAGTCGAAAATTTCGGTTACGGTGCCTACCGTGGAGCGCGGATTTTTGTGTACGGTTTTTTGCTCGATGGCTATCACCGGAGGTAAATTTTCCACTTTGTCCGCATCGGGACGGTCGAGCGCGCCGAGGAATTGACGGGCGTAAGCCGAAACGGTTTCCAAAAACCGCCTTTGACCTTCGGCATACAGGGTGTTAAATGCCAACGCCGTTTTTCCGCTTCCACTCAATCCGGTCAGTACGGTGATACGGTTCAACGGAATCTTGACGTCGATTTGTTTCAAGTTATTTTCGCGGGCGCCGTAAACTTCTATGTATCGGGGCGATTTCATTCGGTAATCCGGTCGATTTGCAAAGATAAGCTTTTAACGGCTAAATACCGTCGGAGGCAACAATCGTGCGAAGAAAAAATTAGATTGGAAAAATTCAATTCGTTTGTTTAACTTTGTCGAAAACCCTCAGTCCCATGTCCGCTCCCGAAGCAAAACTCTTTGCCTGCACACAAAGCTTGGAACTTGCCGAAAAAATAGCCGATGCTTACGGTCAACCCCTGGGTCAGGTGGAAATACAACGATTTGCCGACGGCGAGTTTCGTCCGTCATTTAAAGAATCCATTCGCGGAAAAAGAGTTTTTATTATTGGTTCCACTTTCTCGCCTTCGGATCATCTGATGGAAATGTTGTTGATGATTGATGCGGCCAAACGGGCTTCGGCCAAGCATATCAATGCGGTGATTCCGTATTTCGGATGGGCCCGGCAGGACCGTAAAGACGAACCGCGCGTACCGATTGCGGCCAAACTCATTGCTTCCATGCTCGAAACCGCAGGTGCCACTCGTATTGTAACCATGGACCTGCACGCCGATGCCATCCAAGGATTTTTTGAAATACCGGTGGACCACCTGTATTCAAGCACCATGTTTGTTCCGCACATACAAAGCTTGGGCCTGGATAATTTGGTCATTGCTTCTCCCGACATGGGAGGAGCCAAGCGGGCTTACGCTTATGCCAAATTTCTTAAGG
>JAMONI010000329.1 GCA_027065935.1 Flavobacteriales bacterium
CGATTTGCTACAAACAAAGATTAAAAGCCAATGAAGTGGGCTTTATGGAACTCATAGGAGACGTAAAAGGAAAAAACGTGGTGATCGTGGACGATTTGGTAGATACGGCAGGCACCTTGGCAAAGGCAGCACACTTGATGTTGGAAAGAGGCGCCAAAAGCGTCAGGGCGGCCATTACACACCCGGTGATGTCGGGCAATGCCGCCGAAAAAATAGATAACTCCGTGCTGGAAGAGCTTATCGTTACGGATAGTATTCCTATCAAAACTTGGTCAAAAAAAATAAAAGTATTATCTTGCGCCCCGTTATTTGCCGATGTGATGCACGATATTCATTCGCACCGGTCGATTAGTAAGAAATTTATCATGTAAACAACTATACAATTATGAAGTCACTAACCATCAAAGGCTCTAAAAGAGAAAGCGTGGGCAAAGCGGCAAGCAAAGCCTTACGTAATGCTGGCAGAGTCCCTTGCGTATTGTACGGAGGCGACGAGCCGATGCATTTTCATGCGGATGAACGCGAGTTCAAGGATTTGGTGTACACTCCGGATACGCATACCGTAGTGATTGAACTGGAAGACGGAAGCAAGCACGAAGCCATTATGCAAGACATTCAGTTCCACCCCGTTACCGACCGCATTTTACACGTGGACTTCTACCGCTTATTCCCCGATAAAGAAGTAACCGTAACCGTTCCGGTCAAAACCAAAGGCATTGCACCGGGGGTGGTGAAAGGGGGAAAATTGTTCTTTAACGAACGTAAATTGCGCATTCGTGCCTTACCTTCCAACCTTCCGGATTATGTCGAAGTGGATATCTCACATCTCGATTTGAACGATAAAGTCTATGTCTCGGAATTAAGAAACGACCGGTACAAAATCTTACACCCCGATAATGTGGTGGTGGTTCAAATCAAGATGTCACGCGCGGCCATCAAAGCGGCACAAGAAGCTGCCAAAGCCGCCAAAGAAGCCGAAAAGAAATAACCGGATTTCCATCAATCTTATCAAGGTCACCCGAGGGTGACCTTTTTTTCATCAACCGAAAACAAATCGAAGATAGGATGAAGCGTTTCTTAGGTTTTGTACCCGTAGTATGGCTTTGGATTGCCGCTATGGCACTTTTTACCTTTCAATCCTGCAAGAAAACAAGCCCGGACACTTCACCCGATATCAAACCCAAGTTGCGTATCCTTGTTCCGCTATACAGCTATCCTACCGATGATAACGGACAAATATGGAAAAGTGCCGCCGCAGCGGCCGATAAAATCCCATTGTCGGTGATCTGGGGAATGATTGGGGATACGGGACAAACGGAAATCGAATTTTACCGGCAATGGCTCGATACCTTGCGAAAAGGCCGGCGGATGGAATTACTCGCTTACGTAGCCACCACCGACGGCAATCGTCCGATAGACAGTGTTAAAGCCTTAATCGATTATTATGTAATGCATTTTGACATCGACGGTATATTTTTGGACGAAGTGAACGGAAGTCCGTCCCGGTATGCCCATTACAGAGCCATCGTTCAATATGTCAAGCGGTTTCAAGCCCTGAAGAAAGTTATCCTGAACGCACCTTATGCTTCGTCCGAACTGGTGGATTCCACCGGTGCGGATGCCGTTTTGTTTTATGAAAACGAGTGGGAGTATTGGGACGTATTCGATTGGGAAGATTATCAAGCACTCGACCGGGAAAACAAGGCGGCATTGGTAAGTGATGTTTTTTCGGAAGAAAACATGAAACGCGTGTTGGACGAAGCCTTGGCCCGAGATTTCGGATATATTTACGTAACGGACACCACCTACGACTACTTGCCTTCTTATTGGAACGAAGAGGTGAATTATGTCAAACAAATCAACGAAAATCCTTGATACGCTTTGTTTGTCAATGCAAAGCAAGGAAAAAATTAAGGGCGATAACCGGCATGTAGGCAAAAAGCAATGATTTGCGGTTGGTTTGATGCCCGAGGATGAAGGCGTAAAAGAGTTTCATTAAATTGTTTGAAGCGGTAGCCAACAGAACCGACGATATAACCAAGCCGGTATCGAGATGATAGTTCCCTTGTAAGATGTTAAGAATAAAAGGATCGATGTCGGTTAGCCCCGTAAAGAAAGCCAACCAATGAATTCCCGTATCTCCGAAATACCGAAGGGCGAATTGCGTAATCACGGAAAAAATCACAAAAATCAATCCGAAGATAACGGCCGTTTTTAATTCCAACGGATTTTTACCCGACCAATCCCATTCGGTTTTTATTTCACCGGTTTTTTTCTTGAGCAAGATAACGATGAAAAAGCATAATCCCGCAAGGAGCGTAAGATGCGGTAAGATATTCAGGGCAATG
>JAMONI010000330.1 GCA_027065935.1 Flavobacteriales bacterium
CATCAACTGCAGTTTCGGCAAATATTACTCACCCCACAAAGAATGGGTTTGGGACGCCATCAAATACGCCGCCGAACACGATGTGCTGATTGTTAATGCCGCCGGCAATGATGCCAAAGATATGGACCAATTCGGCGCATTTATCTCCTACCCCAACGACGGCGAAAAACCCGGCGAAGAAATAGCCGATAACTTTATTACCATCGGTGCCCATAGTGCACACTTCTCCGCCGACTTGCCCGCTCCTTTTAGCAATTACGGAAAAACCACCGTGGACGTCTTTGCCCCCGGCGTAAGTATTTATTCCACAGTTCCCTTCAGCAAATACGACTCCTTTAACGGAACATCCATGGCCGCACCCAATGCCGCCGGTGTAGCCGCATTGATACGCTCTCGATTTCCCGAACTAACCGCCGCCGAAGTCAAACAAATATTGATGGAATCGGGAGTGGCACCGAGCATTCTCGTCTTTGTCCCCAATGAAAATAACGGCGATGACGATAAAATGCCCGAAGTAAAACCCTTCAAGGATTTATCAAAAAGCGGCAAAATCATAAACGCTTACAACGCACTGTTGATGGCCAAAAAAATGGCCGAAGAAAAGAAAAATTAAGCCGGCCGCATTTCATAACCACACCGAAACCGCCTTTCAATCCCAAGGCGGTTTTTTTATTTCTCTACCGGTGACAAGACGATAAGTTATCAAACCTCGTTCAACGGGCAAGCTTTTGCCGAAACGGAAACTGTCGCCCGGCGGTCGAATTGGGCTTTTTTCCCTATTTTCGCAATGAAATGCAAAAATTTTATGTGGAAAAAAATCCTGGCCAAGCTTTGGGCGAAAAAAACGGCCGAAGAATATAAGCGTCTTCGACGAAATGCCATAAAGGATCAACAAAAATGGTTGCACCGGCTTATACGCGAAGGCAGAAAAACCCATTTCGGACAAGATTACCGTTTTGATGAAATTCATACGTACCGGCAATTTAAAGAGCGCGTCCCCCTTTTGCAATACGAAGATATCAAACATTACATCGAACGAATCATTGAAGGGGAACGTAATGTACTATGGCCGGAGCGACCGCTTTATTTGGCCAAAACATCGGGCACAACCTCGGGCACCAAATACATACCCGTTTCCAAACAATCCATGCCCTATCACGTCAAAGCCGCACGCGACATGTTGTTGCTCTACATCCACCGGTCGGGGAATGCGGATTTTTTGGACGGAAAAATGATTTTTTTGCAAGGAAGCCCCAAATTGGACAATACCGGCGGTATCCCTACGGGACGACTGTCGGGCATATCGGCTCATTATGTACCCGGATATTTGCAACGCAACCGGCTTCCTTCATGGGAAACCAACACCATCGACGATTGGGAAACCAAACTGAGCCGTATCGTGGATGAAACCGTCAACGAAAATATGACCCTCATCAGCGGTATCCCTTCATGGGTGCAAACTTATTTTGAAAAGCTTATCGAACGAAGCGGAAAATCCGTCGGTGAACTGTTTCCGGGCTTTTCTTTATTCGTACACGGCGGCGTGAATTACGAGCCTTATCGCGCCAAGTTCAACCGTTTGATCGGCCGCCCGGTGGATACGTTGGAAACCTATCCCGCATCGGAAGGATTTATCGCTTTTCAAGACGATTACCGGTCGGACGATTTGTTACTGCTGACCGATCACGGTATTTTTTACGAATTTGTCCCGCTTGAAAGCATTCGTAACGACCGGCCGGAGCGTCTTTCCTTGACCGAAGTGGAAACCGGAAAAGATTATGCCGTCGTTTTAAACACCAACGCCGGATTGTGGGGATACATGATAGGAGATATAGTGCGCTTTACTTCCGTTAACCCTTACAAAATCAAAGTAAGCGGACGTGTTAAGCACTTTATTTCGGCTTTCGGCGAACACGTAATCGGAAAGGAAGTGGAACAAGCAGTTAAGGCGGCGAGCGAGAAATTCCGGATAAGGGTCAATGAGTTCAGCGTAGCCCCTCAAGTAAACCCCGAAGAAGGACTGCCTTATCATGAATGGCTGGTGGAATTTGACGAAGAACCCGAAAACGCCCTTGCTTATGCCCGCCATTTGGACGAAGAAGTACAACGGCAAAATATCTATTACAAAGACTTGATTGAAGGAAAAATTCTACGCCCGGCCGTATTGTCAGTGGTCAGAAAAGGCGGATTTCATCGCTACATGGCGGCGATAGGAAAACTGGGCGGACAAAATAAAATTCCCGCCCTGAAAAACGACCGGAGCATAGCGGATTGGTTACACGCCAACGGTGAAATCCTAAAACAAGTGCGATGATTATTTTCAATATCACCTTCAACGTGGAAGATGACATAAGCCGGGAATGGTTGGACTATATGCAAAATGAACTTATCCCCGAAATGTTAAAAACCAAACGCGTCCATTCGGCCGTTTTAAGCGAACTCCTGTTGGACGAACCGCAAGGCACCTCATACGCTTTACAATTCAAAAGTGACAATGCGGAAAATCTAAAAAAATTCAAAGAAGAAGAATTGCCCCGTATTTTTACCGGAATAAGCACGAAGTACGGCGATAAAGTGGTTTTTTTCCCGACGGAAATGAAAATTATTAAACATTTCGATTGCCATTAATTTTATATCTTTACCCAAAAGAATTTACATGACCTCCTTCGCTAAGATATTAATCTTCATCGGTTTGATTTTTATCTTGGCCGGCACATTTGCCTGGTTGTTCGGTCATTGGTTCGCTTGGTTCGGAAAACTACCCGGTGATATCAGAATTCAACGGGAAAATTTTGTTTTTTACGCTCCCGTCACCAGCATGATTTTAATTAGCATTATTTTGAACATTTTGATTTATCTCATTTCAAAATTTTGGATGCGTTAATAAAGGACTATGAAGTTGTTCAAATTTATTTTTTCGAAAACGTTTTGGAAAAACATTGTATTGATGTTGGTGCTGGCCGTACTGATAGTGATCGGTGTATATTTTTATTTGAATGCCTATACCCGGCACGGCAAAAAGATCTCCGTCCCCGATTTATACGGATTAAAAGTCGATAAAGCCAAAGCATTGCTCGAACAAAACCGGATGGAACTGGTTATTGTTGACACGCTGAACTACGACCCCGATTTACCCAAATTCGCCGTGCGCGAACAAAATCCCAAAGCCGGTTCCGGAGTAAAAACAGGACGTAAAATTTACGTAAAACTCAATTCCGGCCGATACCGTTCCGTAAGCTTGCCCCGGCTCAGAGGCCTGACCTTACGGCAAGCCAAATCCACCTTGATGGCGATGGATATCAAAGTGGGCAAAGTAACCGAAAGACCCTATTTCGCCGAAGTGGTATTGGAAGTGATAAAAGGCAAAGATACCTTACATTCCGGCGATAAAATTCCCGTCAAATCGGTAGTAAACCTTATCGTGGGAAGCGGTGAGCAGGATTTTGAAGCCGATACCTTAAAGCATCCGGGCGAAGATAACGAAAAAGCCCCCGTGAAAGTATCGCCCGAAGACTTCTTACCTTTTTAATTTCAAATACCCAATGAGTGAAACGAACAACCGTAACACACCATCAAGCGAAAAAGACGAACTCTACGAACACTTCAAATTCGAAGTATCGCCCGGACAATCCCCCGTCCGAATCGACAAATACGTTACCGACCATATAGAAGGTGTGTCGCGCAACCGGGTGCAAAACGTCATCAAGGCGGGAAACGTTTTGGTCAACGAAAAGCCCGTCAAAGCCAACTATAAAGTCAAACCCGGCGATGTGATTCGCCTGCTGTTGCCTTATGCACCTTACAGGGAATTGCTCAAACCCGAACCCATTCCCCTCGATATCGTTTATGAAGACCGGGACGTTATCGTAGTCAACAAACCGCCCGGCATGGTAGTGCATCCCGCTCCCGGCCATTATTCCGGAACATTGATAAACGGCTTGGTTTATCACGTGGAAAATTTACCCGAAGGCAGCAGGGAAGACCGGCCCGGTTTGGTACACCGTATCGACAAAGACACGTCGGGACTCTTGGTAGTGGCCAAAAACGAATTGGCAATGAACAAGTTGGCCAAACAATTTGCCGAACGAAAAATCGAGCGCAAATACTATGCGTTGGTCTGGGGCGATTTGAAAGACGACCAAGGCACCCTTAGCGGCCATATCGGACGCCATCCCAAACACCGTATCCTCATGCACGTTTTTCCCGACGGGTCGCAAGGCAAACCCGCCATTACGCATTACAAAGTCTTGGAACGGTTTCATTACGTAACTTTGGTGGAAGTGAAATTGGAAACCGGCCGTACGCATCAAATCCGGGTACATTTCAAGCATATCGGTCACCCGTTGTTCAACGATGCCTTGTACGGAGGCGATAAAATATGGAAAGGAAGCACGTTTGCCAAATACAAACAATTCGTGATAAACACGTTCAAAGTATTACCCCGTCAAGCCCTTCACGCCAAAACCCTGGGATTCGAACATCCCGCAACCGGCCGGATGATGCGTTTCGATTCCGAACTTCCCGACGACTTCCGGCAAGCGCTCGAACGATGGCGGCGTTATGTGAGTCAGGGAAAAAATTCGTAAATTTACCGACTAATCGAGAGATTTGCATTGTATGGGAAAAATTATCGCCATTGCCAATCAAAAAGGCGGGGTGGGTAAAACGACTACCGCAGTAAACTTGTCGGCCTCACTGGGTGTGTTGGAAAAAAAAGTCCTCTTGGTAGATGCCGACCCCCAAGCAAACGCTTCCTCCGGATTGGGCGTCAACATTGAAGCCCGCCCCGAAGGTACTTACGAAATTCTCGAAGGACTGAAAAAAGCTTCGGAAGTCATTATCAAAAACGTATCACCCAACTTGGACATCATTCCTTCCCATATCAACTTAGTGGGCGTGGAAATCGAAATGGTGGACAATCCCAACCGGGAATACTTATTGAAAAACGCCTTGAGTGAAATCCGCAACCTATATGATTACATCATTATCGACACAGCCCCATCCTTGGGATTAATTACGCTCAATGCACTCACCGCCGCCGACTCGGTGATTATTCCGATTCAGTGTGAATACTTCGCCCTCGAAGGTTTGGGCAAATTGCTCAATACCATCAAAAGCGTACAGGAAATTCACAACCCCGACCTGGATATCGAAGGAATGCTACTCACCATGTACGACTCGCGCCTCAAACTTTCCAATCAAGTGGTGGAAGAAGTCAAAAAACATTTTGAACACATGGTGTTCGACACCATCATACAACGTAATGTACGCTTGAGCGAAGCACCTAGCTTCGGTGAAAGCATTTTGGAATACGATGCCGACAGCCGGGGCGCGGTAAATTACTTAAATCTGGCACACGAACTAATCGAAAAAAACCAAACAGAAAACTAAGGTCATGGCAAAATCCGGAAACAAAAAACGCTTGGGACGCGGATTAGACGCATTATTAAACGTGGAAAAAGTAAAATCAGCCCAAGATAAAGGTGCCAAAGAAATCTTGGGCGCCATTGTGGAAATTCCACTGGACAAAATCCGAACCAACCCCTATCAGCCCCGCACCCAATTCGACCGTGAAGCATTAGACGAACTGGCACAATCGATCAAAGAACTGGGCATCATTCAACCGATTACCGTCAAAAAAGAAAACAACGGCAAGTTTACGGTAATTTCCGGCGAACGGCGTTTGCGCGCCGCCAAACTGGCCGGCCTCCAATCCATTCCCGCTTACGTGCGATTGGCCGACGACCGCGAAATGCTCGAAATGGCCCTGGTGGAAAATTTACAACGCGAAGACCTCGACCCCATAGAAATCGCCCTGTCATTCCGCCGAATGATCGACGAACTGGGATTAACCCAAGAAGAAATGAGCGCACGCGTCGGGAAAAAACGAAGCACCGTAACCAACTATTTGCGCTTACTGAAACTCGACCCCATCATCCAAAGCGGTATCCGCGACGGATTTATCAGCATGGGACACGGCCGCGCCCTAATCAACATCGACGATACCGACATCCAATTGAGCATCTACGAACAAATCATCAAAAAAAACCTCTCGGTCAGACAAACCGAAGACTTGGTCAGAGACTACCGGGAAGGAAAAATCTTGGAAATCGAAGA
>JAMONI010000331.1 GCA_027065935.1 Flavobacteriales bacterium
CGTGTGCCCGCTACGACAATCACCTTGGTGGTGCCGATGTCCAATGCAACTTTGTAATCGACTTGATTTGCTGCATCCTCGTTGTTCAACCGGATTTGACGGTTCGTTTGATTTTCCATAGTTGTTCGTACTTACTTTTTACAAATGATTTGACCTTGATAACTCACATCGACTTGTTTGTAAAGCCGTTCTTTGTTTTGTTGTTTCAACACCCGGATAATGTCTTTGGTTTTTTCCAACTTAATCCGGTAAGCCGTAGGTTCGCCCAGGTTAATTTCGGGCGAAAATCCGTAGAGTTTGAGATGAATGTCCAAATCCTTATAAATGATTTTATAGAGCCGGTTCTTGAAAAAGGGGTCTCGGTGCAATTGGATAATTACGTAATAGACCCCGGGCAGTTCTTTCATGCCGACCATTCCCTCGAAAACGGGAATTTTGGGCTTATAGTGCTTGGGAATAGGCATAAAAGAGCCTTTTGTGGTCATGATTTTTTCTTCACCTTCGAATTCCATATAAATAACCGGTTCGAATTGTTCGATTTCCACGGTCAATCTGCCTTGTGAACCCACATAGGCTTCGGCGTTGTCGATGAAAGGATTTTTTTCCAAAACCGATTCGATAATTTTGGCTCGGGCCACTTCGGTTGTGTCTTTAATATCGTGTTGACGGATGATTTGAATGACTTCTTTTTCCGTAACGAAGCGATATTTTTCGGGATAAATGTACACCGTATAATTCTTATTCGCCCTTTTTTGAAATGAGGAACGGGCATTATGAACCCATGCGCCCATCAAAACGACGAGCAAAACGAGAAATGAAAAGGCTCCGGCAAGTAAAATTTTCCTCATCATGGTGTGATGTTCAAAGTTTTAAAAATTTCATCCACAATCCGCTCTACAGCTTCGGGACGTGCCGTTTTTTTTATGTTAGAGGCCAAGCGTCGCATTTTTTCTTTATTTTTCAACAAATCGTTCACGATATCGAAAAGCTTGTTTGCCCGGTTTTCAGGTAACAACACGGCCGCCTCTTGCTCGGCCAATGCGCTTGCGTTTTTGGTTTGATGATCCTCGCTTACGTTTCGGGAAGGGATGAGGATAACGGGTTTGCCCGCAATGCCGAGTTCGGAGATGGTGCCTGCCCCGGCGCGGGAAACGATGATGTCGGCCAAAGCATAGGCTTTGTTCATCTCCTTGATAAAGGGAAGAGTTTTGACAAACGGATTTTCCAAATCCTTGTACCGGTCAAAGTATAATTTTCCGGTTTGCCACAAGACCTGAAATCCGGGATTTCCCTTTTGGCTTTTTACCCAAGCGGCTACGTTTTTATTGATACTTGCCGCTCCCAGACTTCCGCCCAAAATCAAAACGACGGGCAGGTTAGGTTGTAATCCGAATAATGCGTAATCTTTTTGGGTCAGGCCCAGTTCTCTGATTTCTTTTCGAACGGGATTTCCGGTAAGAACGGTCTTGTTTTCCGGAAAATACCGGCCGGCTTCTTCGTAGGCCGTAAATATTTTCCGAGCTTTTCTGCCCAAAAACCTGTTGGTGATGCCCGGATAGGAATTTTGTTCCTGAACAAAGGTGGGAATGCCTTTAAATTGTGCCGCCCACACTACGGGCGCCGAAGCATAACTGCCGGTTCCTATAACCGCATGAGGCCGGAAATCTCTGATGATATCCAATGCTTTGCCAATGCTTTTGACGATTTTGAAAGGAAGCAACAGGTTCTTTACCGTCCATTTGCGCTGTAATCCGGCTATGGGTAAGCCGATAATTCGATATCCGGCTTGCGGCACACGCTGCATTTCCATACGGTTCTCGGCGCCGGCAAACAGGATTTCCGCCTCGGGCAAACGGCGCCGGATGGCATCGGCAATGCTCAAAGCCGGAAAAATGTGTCCGCCCGTTCCTCCTCCGCTGATGAGAAATCGATATGTCGTTTTATGTTTCTTCATAAATTTTTTCGCTTATTTTGACCAAAATACCCAGAACCAAACCCGTCATCAAAATGGTGGTCCCTCCCGTACTAATCAACGGCAACGGTTGACCGGTTACGGGAATCAACCCGACGGCCACACTCATGTTGATTAAAGCTTGCGCGATAACGGGCAATCCCAAAGCTAACGTCAGTATTTTTAAAAAATATTCGTTCAGGTTTTGTGCGATAATAAATACCCGGAGAAACAGAACAAAGTATAAAACCAGTATAATCATTCCGCCGAACATACCGTATTCTTCGACGATTATGGCATAAACGAAATCCGAAGAAGATTGCGACAGCATGTTTTTTTGCACGCTCTTGCCCGGAGCAAACCGGAAAAAACCACCGGTAGCAATGGCCATTCTGGCCCGGACGGGTTGCGTCAGTTCCACAATCTTTTCTTCCTCGTTGTTAAAAAATCTTTTGATTCTGTTCTCCAGTGTTTCGAACCGGTTGGGTACCACCGAAGGAAAAGCCTTGGCGGCCAAATAATACACGCCCACGGACATCAAACCGATTACCACCACGGCCGACAGCTTTTTTATGCCGTATCCACCTACGAACAAAACCGTAAAAACCAAAGCCGTAATCATAAAAGCGGTGGAATTATTGGCCGGCATAATCAACAAAACGGCCAAACCCACCCACGCCCAATAGTGCTTTACGTCGTCAACAAACGCCGTCTTCTTGCCTTTGATTTTGTCGAGAAAAACGGACGTAAAAATCATAATCACATACATGGCGATGAATGAAGGCTGAATGGTGAAAAACAAAACCCGTATCCATCTTCTTGCCGAATCACCGTTGGCCGCCACGCCGAACAATAACGTATATAACAACAAACCGATCACGCCTATCATCAGCACTTTGGAAAAAGTTCTCAGAAATTGAACGGGCATCTTCATGCCGGCAATAAACAATCCCGTAGCCATCCCCACCAGGATAAGATGCTTGACAAAATAATACCCGTACGAATGCGTGTTGTATATATTTACCAAATTACTACTCGTGCTAAAGGCCACGGCAAAGGAAACAAGCACAAGAAACATGGCGATGATGACAATGGCCGTATCGCCTTTGATTAATTTGATATTTTTTAACCGGTTGCTCATTTGATAAGGCTTTTCATCAGCTCTTCCACGTGCTTAAACAACTTTCCGGTATCTTCGAATTTCGTCCTTTTTTTTCCGGCCGGAGAAAACAAAACATAGTCGTCCTTGCCGGCACATTGAACGGCCGAGCGTAATGCGTCTTGCAAATTCCCGGCTTCCTCCACGGGCAAATCGTTTTCAAGAAAATATTGCATTTTCAAGAAAGCTTTGCCGATTACGATAATTTTTTTCACCTTCTGCAAAACTCCCCAATCCAATTCTTCCACGGGAATATTGGCATCATCGTTCCAAACAATCCAAACAACCGAGCGGCCGAGCTGTTGCAAACTGAAATAAGTGGCATCCATACTCGAAGCACCGCTATCGTTGATGAGGGTAATACCGTTGTGCTTGCCCGAGTATTTCAAGCGGTATTCGGGATACTTTTGTGCAAACCATCGGGCATATTCCTTCTTGGGCTCCACTTCAAAGAGCAATTTGTTCTTGATTTTTTCGGCCAGTGTCGCACCGTAGTATTTCACAAGCATTTCCTTCATAATTATCTCACTTTTAATAAAGCAATACTGATAACGGCCAACAACATGGCCACAATCCAAAATCTTATCACGATTTTATTTTCGTGCAAACCCAACTTTTGGTAATGATGATGCAGAGGCGCCATTTTGAAAATACGGCGTCCTTGTCCGTATTTTTTTCTCGTGTATTTGAAATAACGCGTTTGAAGAATCACCGATACCACTTCGGCCAAAAAGATACCGCCCAATACGGGAAGCAGTAATTCTTTTCTGATGAAAATGGAAATGACGGCAATCACCGCCCCGATGGTCAAACTCCCCGTATCGCCCATAAATATGTAGGCCGGAAAAGCATTGAACCACAAAAAACCGAGAATGGCACCGATAAACGCCGCCAAAAAAACCGAAATTTCCCCCACACCGGGAATATACATGATGTTGAGATAATCAGAAAAAATCAAGTTGCCCGACACCCAAGCCAACACGGCCAGTCCGCCGATGGCAATAGCCGAAGTGCCGGCAGCCAAACCGTCGATGCCGTCGGCCAGATTGGTCCCGTTCGATACGGCGGTGATAATAAAAGTCACTACGGCAATAAACAACAAGACTTTAGCCCAAGTACGGTGACGCAAATTTCCGGGCAAAAGCCACTCGTAATTAAACTCGTTATGTTTGATAAGCGGCAAAGTGGTTTGCAAGCTTTTTTCGGGCGGGTTGAAGGCAAGCGAAATATTTTCCGATTTGGCCTGAAGGGAAACTTTATAATTTTTAGTCCTGACGGTAATATCGGGATGAAAATAGATGGCAAGTGCGATGATCACCCCCAAGCCCACTTGACCGAACACTTTGAATTTGCCGCGCAATCCGCTTTTGTCTTTCTTGATAACCTTGATATAATCGTCGATAAAGCCGATACTTCCCATCCAAATCAGTGTAAGAATAAGTAATTGAATGTATGCGTTGGTTAAATCATTAAAAAGGAAGACGGCAATAAGTGTGGAAACAATAATCATCAATCCGCCCATGGTGGGCGTACCTTCTTTGGATTTTTGTCCGTCCAATCCCAGGTCACGTACACTTTCTCCGATTTGTTGTTTGCGAAGCAAAGCGATTAATTTCTTGCCGTAAATCAAACTGATGATAAAAGCCAGGGTAAATGCCGAAGCGGCGCGAAAGCTGATATACCGGAACAATCCCGACCCCGGCAAGTCATAATGTTGGTTAACGTAGTCGATCAAATGATACAACATGGGCTTAAGGATTAAAGTTTTTTATTACTTCTTCTTTATCACTAAAATATTTTTTCTCGTTACCTATCACTTGATAGTTTTCGTGTCCTTTTCCGGCAATAAGGATGATATCGCCCGCTTTGGCATAATGTGTAGCCGCTTTAATGGCTTGGCTCCGGTCTTCGATGACCAGGGTTTTATAATTTTCGGTAACGGGAACGCCTTGCAACATGTCGGCTAAAATATCGGCCGGATTTTCGGTGCGCGGGTTATCCGAAGTAAGGATTACCCAATCGCTAAGCCGTGCCGCTACATCGGCCATAAGCGGGCGTTTGGTTTTATCCCGGTCGCCTCCCGCGCCCACCACCGTAATCACCTGTTGGGTTTTCTTCTTGATTTCGTTGATGGTGTGCAAAACGTTTTCCAGTGCATCGGGCGTGTGGGCGTAATCGATAATGGCAATGCGTCCGTCACCGGCCATTACCCGTTCAAACCGTCCCGGAGGGCTCTGCAGGTTGCTCATACGCACCAAAGCTTCGTCTTGAGGAATTCCGAGCAAAACGGCCGTGCCGAATACGGCGGTTAAATTGTAAGCATTGAATCTTCCGGTAAGTTTGACCCATACTTCCTTTCCGTTGATTTTCAACAGCATACCGGTAAAATCCATTTCCAGGATTTCCGTCTTGAAATCGGCGGGATTTTTCAATCCGTAGGTGTGGGCACGGGCCGGTGTGTTTTGTAGCATAAAGCGCCCGTTTTTGTCATCGATGTTGGTCAAGGCAAAAGCGTTCCGGGGCAAACGGTCGAAAAATTTCTTTTTGGTGTCGCGATATTCGATAAAAGTTCCGTGATAATCGAGATGTTCGTGGGTGAGATTGGTAAAGACGCCTCCGTCAAACCGAATTCCTTCGATGCGTTCTTGATGGATGCCGTGTGAACTTACTTCCATGAAGGCGTATTCGACTCCTTCGTTAACCATTTGTGAGAGCAGACGGTTGAGTTCCACAATGCCCGGCGTGGTGTTTTTGGCCGGAATAACTTTGTCGTTTATGCGATTTTCGATGGTAGAGATAAGTCCCGAAGCATAGCCCGCATTGCGGAACAAGGTATAAAGCATGGTGGTGACGCTTGTTTTTCCGTTGGTTCCCGTGATTCCGGTCAATTTGAGTTTTTCGGACGGATAATCGTAGAACCATCCGGCCAGTAGAGCAAGCGCCCGGCGGGAATTTTTTACCGTTAATAATGCTTTGCCTTCCGGAAGGCTGATTTTT
>JAMONI010000332.1 GCA_027065935.1 Flavobacteriales bacterium
CTAACAAAATGCTCGTATTGAGCGTCCGGTTTTGCTTGGCGCCTTTGATTTCCTCTCCTTCGGCCAAAAATACCTTAACCTTACAGCTGTTGACGGCCTTCAGGTAAGGCACGGAACCCGATTCGCTCACTTCATTGATTTCCAAGCATCCAAGCTCAAAAGCTTCGTCCGAAGTGATAAAGAACACTTCGTCATAAACCGGCGCCGTTACCGGCAAAACGATCACGTTGGTATAATGTTGCGGACGGCCGGTTTTCAAGTGCGCTCCGAATTGTTCAAGAATGTATCTCGCTGTTTTCATAGTTTACGTTAATTATTGTTCGATTGTGCGACATGTTTTTGTTTTCGTCTTTTACGGTTAATTATCCGGGTTTTCCGTCATCCGGAACTCAATTCCCACGACGCAATAAAACCGTCCCGGCGGAAGTAAAAAAAAAACACGAACATTTCGCCTATACCCTATCCTTTCCTTCGGGCCTTATAATCCGATGGCAACACCCACGCGGAAAAATTCTACGGGTTGGTTGAAGTAATCGGAAAACGCATCTTTATATACCTCCTGATGATATTCATCGAACACAACCCGATTGACCCGCGCTTTTACCTTACTTGTTCCCAAAGGAAAATAATCCGCAAACACATAATATTTTTCATTGATCCGGTATAATAGGGACAACATAAACCCTATGTTATAAGTCCAAGTATAGGTAACTTCCGAGTCCTGTTCATATACATCCTCTATTCTCGTCTCGAAGGGGGTAAGCTTCAGCAAGTGAAAATTGATACCGGCATTCAGGTAAAGTTCCGAATCGTTTAACGAAACCGCATGCGAATACCCCACGCCCACCGGAATGTTGATGTATTTGGGAAAAACCACATCCCAGGAAGCGTAATTATCGGCCAAAAAATCTTTTAACTCGTCCCTGTAACTCCTGTCCAATGTGTTGTAAAACACATCCACCGAAAGAAAAACACCTCCGTCGGCGCCCGTTTGCCACCTTCTGATATATCCGGCCGACAAGCCCACCGCCGCCGCATTGAACCTGTCATTCCCCATCGATTCAAGCAAACTCCCTTCGTTAAAATCCCCCGTAGGAATCCCCAATCCTACCTTAACAAAAGACTGGGCCGTTACAGAACTCAAATCGAGCATCATCACGATTACCGGCACGAACAATGACCGGGTGAAAAGCTTTGAAAAACAGATTTTTAACTTCATAATTTTTTGTTTTTTGAATTTTACGGTGCAAAATTACACCGGCCTTTTGCAGCCTATTTGCAATTTTTAAAAACCGGAAAAATCACCCGAAAAAAATGTTTTCATCAAAAACTGACACATTCCGTAAATTTTCCCGCCGACTTTGTTACTTTTGTAAAAAATTTCGATTATGAACCTACACGAATATCAAGGCAAAGAAATTTTAAGCCGTTCGGGCATGCGTGTACAACGCGGTTATGTGGCTTCCACGCCCGAAGAAGCCGTTGAAGCGGCCAAAAAACTTGCCGAAGAAACCGGAACAAAATATTTTGTGGTCAAAGCACAAGTTCACGCCGGAGGTAGAGGAAAAGCCGGCGGGGTGAAATTGGCCAAAAACTTGGACGAAGTATATGAAAAAGCCAAACAAATTCTCGGAATGCGTTTGATCACACCCCAAACCGGCAAGGAAGGAAAAATCGTGCATCAAGTGTTGATTGCCGAAGACGTCTATTATCCCGGCCAAACTGAGCCCGAAGAGTACTATATGAGCGTGATGCTCAACCGCGAAAAAGGACAAAACATGATTATGTACTCGCCCGAAGGCGGGATGAACATCGAAGAAGTAGCCGAAAAATCACCCGACAAAATCTTTATCGAATACATTGACCCCGCCCACGGATTGCAAGACTTTCAAGCACGAAGGGTGGCTTTTAATCTCGGATTGCGCGGGCAAGCTTTCAAAGAAATGGTTAAGTTTGTCAAAGCCCTTTACGATGCTTACGTCAAAAACGACGCCAACTTGTTTGAAATCAATCCCGTATTAAAAACGTCCGACAATAAAATCCTTGCGGTGGACAGCAAAGTGGTGATTGACGACAACGCTTTGTTCCGCCATCCCGATATCGCGACTATGCGTGACGAAAGAGAAGAAAACCCCATAGAAGTGGAAGCCAAAAAGGCCGGCTTAAATTACGTGGCCCTAGACGGTAACGTGGGATGTATGGTCAACGGTGCGGGTTTGGCAATGGCTACGATGGACCTGATCAAACAATCGGGCGGAGACCCGGCCAACTTCCTCGATGTAGGCGGTACCGCCGATGCCGAACGGGTGGAAAAAGGATTCCGCATTATCTTGAAAGACCCGAAAGTCAAAGCCATACTGGTTAATATCTTTGGCGGTATCGTTCGGGCCGACCGCGTGGCGCAAGGCATCGTGGATGCCTATAACAACATGAAAGGCGAAATCAACGTGCCTATCATCGTGCGCTTACAAGGCACCAATGCCGACAAAGCCAAATCTTTGATCGAACAAAGCGGTATTCCCGTTCATTTTGTAACCGAATTCCGCGAAGCCGCCGATAAGGTCAAGGAAGTTTTGTCGTAAATCTTCCGGGGACATCCACATGTTTTTTTTCGTGTTCTACAATGTTTTCATTAGTAGAAAAAATGCTTTTTGTTTTTATTCATAATTTTTTTATATATTTGTTTACAAGTTAAACCCCAAAAAAGAAGCATTATGAGCAAATTCGACGACGTGGTAGCCAAAGCTGCCGAACAATTGAAAAAAGTAGGCGTTTCCAATGTGGACGACGCTTTGTTACGTGCCGTGGCCAAGTCACAAGGTCCTTCCATCTACCTTCGTGATGCCTCGTTGGTTTCATGCGGTGACGAAGCCGAGCTTAAGCGTGTTGAAGACAATTTCGTAGTGAAAAAACTCGGCGTTACCGACCAAAAAACCATCGATGCCGCCTTGAAAAAAGCCTGCGATAAGTTTTCTTCCGTGAATCAAAAAATGCGGGTTGCTTTCTATTACTTCCTTGTAAAAGAATTAGGCAAAGAAAACAAATTCGTGTAATCGGCTCTTCTAAAAAAACTAATGATACCGCCTTTTCAAAGGCGGTTTTTTGTTATTCCGTCCATATACGATACGATTCTTATCGCCTCTTTCGCTTCTTTTACATCGTGAACGCGCAACACGGACGCGCCTTTGAGAAGTGCCAGGATATGCACCGCCGTAGTGGCATTCAACGCTTCGTTTTGATCCGTTTGTAAAAGTTTGTAAAGCATCGACTTTCTCGACATACCGACCAAAACGGGCTTACGGTGCAAGAGAAAACGGTTCAAGTGCTTGAGCATCATATAATTTTGTTCTAAAGTTTTGGCAAACCCGAAACCCGGGTCAATAATAATGTCGTTGATATTTTTTCGGTGCAGTCGTTGGATCGATGCAGCGAAAAAACGGTTGACTTCGGTCACGATATCGAGTGAATACCCGGTAAGTTTTTGCATAGTCCGGGGGTTGCCGCGCATATGCATAACAATGTAGGGGACTTGGTGCTTGGCTACGACATCAAGCATTTCGGGGTCGGCATGGCCTCCGGAGATGTCGTTAATCATACAAGCTCCCGCTTGAACTGCCGTATCGGCCACACGAGCGCGAAACGTATCGACGGAAATTTTGGCTTCGGGGAAATTCCGGTGTATGCTTTCGATGGCGGGAATTACTCTGCGCATTTCTTCGTCCGGGCTCACATCGGCCGCTCCGGGCCGGGACGAATATCCCCCCACATCTATAAAATCGGCCCCGCGACGTAGCATTTCCTCCACCTTGCGGAGCAGTTCTTTGGCTTTGCTTACCCTGCTTTGCGCGTAAAACGAATCGGGCGTGACGTTGACAATACCCATCACACGGGGAACGGATACATTCGTCAAAGTTCCTTTACAGGCGATAAACTGCGTAAATGATGACATTGCAGTATAAGTTTTCCGGCATGAACGTCCGGCTCAAAAATAAGACATTAAAACATAAGTTTTACATTGCCTACGAAAAGTTTTACGGCAATGGCCAAGAGGATAATGCCGAATACTTTTCGTATGACATTGATTACCGATTTGCCCAAATACCGCTCGATTCGGGCCGAAAATTTTAGGACCGTATAAACGATAATCATGTTAATCAATATGGCCACCCCGATATTGGCTTGATGAAACTCGGCTTTGATGGACAAAATGGTGGTGAGCGTTCCGGCTCCGGCGATCAGCGGAAAAGCCAAAGGGACGATGGATGCCGTTTCGGGCGCATCGTCGTGAAAAATCCGTATGCCCAAAATCATTTCCATTGCAAGGAAAAACAAAATAAACGACCCCGCTACGGCGAAAGAATTGACGTCGATACCTACGAACTTCAAAATCGATTCGCCGATAAATAAAAAAGCTATCATAAGCAATCCGGCCACTACGGTGGCTTTTTCGGACTGAATACGTCCCACCTTTTTGCGTAAATCGATGATAATGGGGATGCTTCCCACAATATCGATAACGGCGAACAAAACCGCCGTTGCCGTGAGGATTTCCTTAATATCGAGTACTTCAAACATGATTTGGAAAAAATTTGCGCAAAGGTAGGCAATTAGATTTCAACTTCCAATTATTAATTTGGCAAGGTATTTGTATGGCATTCAATAAGAAAAATCAAATACAGTGAGCAAAGTGGAAGTATCCGAAAGAAAAAAATTACCTACTACGGTCAAGGCCCTTCAATCGCAAGCTTGGAAGCTTGTCAGCATTTATGAAACGGGTTTGGTACCCGACATGGCGCGTTATAAAGAAAATGAGGTTGAAATTGTTTTCGGCAAGCTCAATATGTACGCCGTTTACGGTAATAAGTCGGAGGTTTTTCCTTACAAATTCATTGCGCCCAAAATTTTTAAAGTGATGATTGACGGTGACGAGGCCCTTTGCCGCATTCATGAACTGACTTCGTCCAAATTGATTTTCAATGCCGATTTCAGAGGTTCGCATTTTATTATCGAGCTAAAGCGGAATGCTTAATAAACCCTGAAGAGCGGCAAGGTGGAGCATCGCAACAGACCTTCTTGTTTGGCAATTTCGCGATAAGCAATTTCTTCAACTTTCAATCCGTTTTTTTGCAACCACTCGTTTAAGCGTTTGAAATGCCTATCCGATACCACTACGTCGGGGGTGATGGAAAATACGTTGGCGGTCATGTCATACATCTCCTGTTTGTCGATATGAAAAAGGTTTTCTTTCCCGATTAGGTTTACAAGGAAATCGTATTGGTCTTCATACAAAAACCCTTCTTTGTGGATAATGGCTTTTCCGTGTCCCACCATATTAAATACGCAGTCCAAATGAAGTGCGTTTTCATAAGGGTCGGTATTGGATTTTTTTAAATCGAAGGCGATCACTTTCTTGTTAGGAAAAGTTTCTTTAAGCCATTCCACTGCAGCGGCATTGGTGCGTGCAGTAATCAACCGGGGATAGTCCGGCTCCCGGTAGGTGCCTACAAAAATATAATCGTGCCAAGGCATTACATCGCCGCCTTCAATGTGAACTTCTTCCGGAGGGATGATAATATTATTACGGTCGATTGATTTTATAATATTTTCGATAGCTTTATATTCGTTTTCTCTGTCGGGTAAAATATTGGATTTGATAAATTTGTTGTCGATTACAAAGCCGATATCCCGGGTAAAAATTTGATTGACATTTTCCAACGGTTCGGGACGTAGGACTTGCACGCCGTATTTTTCAAGCACTTCCTTAAAACTTTCCATTTCTTCGATCATATCTTCTTCCTTAGGATAAGTGCCTTCCATTACGTGTTTTAATGATTTGGGATCGTAACATTCTTCGGGTTTCGGAACGGGCCCCGGGCTATCGGCACGGCCCAAGATGACCGTTTTCAGTGGCGCTACTTCGTCTTTTATGTGAAATGAATGTATAGGCATAATGCGGAATTTTATTGTCCTGCATCAAAAATACAAAAAGCTTGCAAGACCGTTTTTAATTTTGAATGAAAATAAATTAAATTTGTGCATCCAATTAGTATAAACATGACTGCAAAGAAA
>JAMONI010000333.1 GCA_027065935.1 Flavobacteriales bacterium
CGTGGGTCAACGTTTCGGTCATACCGTAGGTATGAAAAACGGCCGTAGGAAGTTCTTGGAGAACCGTCTTTAACGAAGGGCTAACCGGTGCACCGCCTATCAGGAGTTTTTTTATTTTCGATAAATTGTTTTTTTCGCGTACAACTTGTTTGGGCACCATAGCCCCGAAATCCACGGAAGAAATCGCTTCTAAAGACGCACCGGGATGTGTAACACAAACATGTAATCCACCAACCAAAGCCCTGACCCACATCATTTTTCCTGCAACGAAATTGCTCGGCAAATTGAGCAGTATCCGGTCGCCTTCACCGATTTGAAAAAAACGGATACTTCGCAATGCACTTATAATCAACTGTTTTTTTCGAAAAACGATGGGTTTGGGACGTCCCGTGGAACCCGAAGTTTGTAGCGTAATATGTGCTTTGTCCGAGAACCAATCCATCAGAAAATCTACATGTTCGGGAAAGGCTTGCCTAACGAAGTCAAGCAAGGCGATATGGTCGGGAAACGTATGCCCGTCCAGGCGAAACGAAGGATGGATGCTTTTATATGTTTTCATACAACGCTCCGGGTAAACTTAAACTTTTTCCGGGATCAAACCGGAGTTCGTCTTTTCGGATATAAAGCGGGCTGTCGATATTATTGACAAATAGCCCGCCGGTGCCGAGTCCTTGCGGCATTTTTACGTTTTTGGAAAAAGTAAATTGCGCAATGGCGTTGAGTCCCACATTGGATTCCAATGCCGACGTAATCCACCACCCCACTTGATTTTTTTCGGCGGTTTCTATCCATTCGTCGGTGCCGGTAAACCCGCCCGTCAAAGAGGGTTTCAATATAATGTATCGAGGCTTTATGTTCCGGATGAGTTCTTCTTTCCTGTCGCGATGAAAAATGCCGATTAATTCCTCGTCCAATGCAACGGGCAAAGGCGACTTGCGACACAGTTCGGCCATAAGTTCCCACTGTCCCGGCTTGACGGGTTGTTCGATGGAATGTATTTGTAACCGGGCTAATTTTTCCAATTTCGACAAGGCTTCTTCCGGCGTAAACGCACCGTTGGCATCCACCCGGATTTCGATATCGGAAGGACCGAATTGGGTTCTGATATAGCGTAGCAATTCCCACTCCGTTTCAAAATCCAAAGCGCCGATTTTCATCTTGATCACCCGGAATCCCGCTTCAATTTTTTCTTTGATTTGAGAAAACATAAAATCCCTGTCGCCCATCCATATCAATCCGTTGATTCGAATACCGCTTTTCCCGGACGTAAAATCGGAAGGAAAAAGGATATCGTTACGTTGGCTTGCAAGTGACCGGAGTGCGGTTTCAAGACCGAACACGATCGACGGCCATTCGCGATAATCTTCGGTACGGACGGGCTGGTTGTCGTTGATTTTTTCAACCAAGCGGTTGAGTGTAAGTTCATAATCCGCCCGGTCGTCGGCACTAAGACCGCGAAATAGGGCGCATTCGCCAATGCCCGTCTTCCCGTCTTGGGCAAGAATTAAAAAATAAGTGTCTTTATAATGTAACACGCCCCGCGATGTGCCTGCAGGCCGTTTGAAAGATAACCGGTACGGGATAGCAACGGCTTGCATGGGACTTTATCGGTCTTTAGGCCCTTTTCTGAGTTCCAACTTTTCTTCCATATAATCGGCCAGATCGAGGATGGTATCGGCCATCCGGTCGTCGCCGGTGGCTTTCCTGTAGGTTTCGGCCAACGAGCTGATGGTTTGCCAAATAAAAAATTGCATTTCGTAAATTTTCATCTCTTTGGTCCACAGGTCCAATCGCAAGGTTTCTTTGGTGCGGTCGTTCCAAACCGAAAGCAGAAAAGCTTCGGCGTTTTCTTTTTCAATGCCGGCATCGGTGGCGGTCCACTTGATTTCTTCCGCAATGCGATTTTCGTCCAATCCTACTTCCAAAATAATTTTGCTTCGGTGATGTATTGCCATACGATTAAGGTTTATATTTCGATTGATTGAAGATGGTTTGCGCATCGGTGCGTAGCAAGTCTTTAAGCTCCGGTTTTTTCTTCTCCATATATTTTTCCACTATGCGCAATCCGACATACCGGCCGATTCTTCCCGCCGATTCGTTATCGGCTTCGGAATAAAACTTGGAAAACGGTGCGGGATCGATAAAACGCTTGTCCAAATTTTTATCCGTATCGAACAACAAATCGTTGTCTAAAAAATAAAGCCAAACGTTTTTTTCGTTTTCTCTGGCCCACCGGTATTTTTCGGTATTGTATCCTAAAATCAAGCTGTCGTGTGCCTGCGGCATCAAGGCTTTTTTCAAGTAAAGAATCTTACCGTGATAAATGATTTTGCTTAAGAAATCTTTGGTTGCGGGGTAGGGGACAACTTGTTCGGCAAATTTTTCGGCAAAATCGACGGGGATGTATGCCTTGGTCATGGTTTGACGGATGTATGACGGAATACCTTCATAAACGGGATTTTCCTTACCCAAGTAATTGTCAAGAAACACAAAAGCCATTGTATCGGCCAACAAGATGCGTTTCATATAATCCCAATCCGAATACAAGGTTAGGAGTTTTGGTTCTTTCCAGCCGGGAAAATAGTATTTGATGTGTTGGAATACACCCGACAGTTCGTCTTCAACACCCAAGCGTCCGGGAAAAATCCGGTCCACTTCGCTTTTGAGGTCCAGTAGCAAGCTGTCCTGCATTTTGGCTTGCCAAAGGCTGTCGGAAATACCGGGCGAAAAAAGATAGGGAAACCTTTGTTTGACCTCCCGGTAATCTGACGTATCCCTTCCGTAAAAAAGCGTGTCGAACCGGATTACTTCGATGCGTGCCTCGATGTCCGAAACGTCCACTTCCAATGGATTATTTCGACACGAACCCGACAAAACAATTAAAAACATCAAGAAAATCCTTATCCGCATGGAACCGGTATTTTAAAAAAACAAAATTACAAAGAAATCAAGTATTTCATTCGAGAATCCGGCAATAATTACGGATTTAAAGTTGTAAAATGTTTTTTTGATATTTTTGTGAAAAAATTTCCATTCGGTTAGTAGTCTGAATCCGTTTAAAAGTCCGTATGAAGTGTGATAACAAATACTTGTTATAAATAAAAATATAATGTAAATTTGCCTACTAACGAAAAGTTATGGATTTTGCGCCTCAAGAGTTGGAATATCTCGTAAAACGAATCCGGGAATTGAAGAGCAAAATCCGTTCGTTGGAAATCGAAAACAAAAAGCTAAAGGAAGAAAACGTTCTTTTGAAATCGGAAGCGGAATCATTACAACGGCAGCTTAAAAGTCAGCTTGAACAAAAAGCGGGCGACTTGTTTGCCGCCGAATTCGTAGGCCGGTTCCGCACGCGGGACGAAGCGAGAAAAAAAGTCAATCAATTACTCGCGACGGTAGATAAAATATTGGCAAAGCTCAAATATGGACAATAAAAAAATAAAAGTAAGTATCAATTTATTGGGGAGAAACATCCCTTTCAGCATTCAGCCCGAGTATGAAGGTATTGTCCGTGAAGAAGTTAAGCGAGCCAACCGGGACTACCGGGAGTTGACGGAACATTACAATTTCTCCACCGAAACGGACGGGATTATAACGTTCTTGCTGATGGAGCTTGTCGAAAAAGCCGTCTTGAGATTCGATTCGTCTCAAAAGGAAAAGCAATGCAAGGAAGCGTTTGAAACACTCAAGCGCGAATTGGCGGAATAAGAGATGATCATTAACATAAATAACCTAACCGGCCTACATTTACGAGCATGGAGGAACCTCAACACCAAACTATTAAAAAGGGTGAGTCCGTGTAGGGAAAACAGGCCGCATTCTTCCCCAAGGGAAGAAGAAAGCAAAAGCTTTCCGGCGGACGTTTGAACTACAGGTTAGCCCTAAACCTGTCGATTCGGGGGTTTCCTTCCCGGGTAAATGTAGGCTTTTTTAAAAATAAAAGTATTATGGAATGGATATACGTAACATTAGGAATTGTAGCGGGTTTTATCGTAGGATTTCTCTTACGTAAAATGTTTGAAACCAAAAGTTCTCAAAGCACGCTGAATCAAGCCAAAAAAGAAGCCGGCAGAATATTGGCCGAAGCACGTGAAAAAGCCAAACAAATTCTAACCAACGCCGAAAAAGACGGCGAAGCCGTCAAAAAGGAAAAAATCCTGCAGGCCAAAGAAAAATTCTTGGAACTCAAAGCCCAACACGAAAAGGTCATACTCGAACGCGACCGTAAAATTTCCGAAGCCGAAAAAAGAATCAAAACCAAAGAAGCCGAAGTATCCCTGGCGCTGGCGCAACAAAATAAACTTAATCAGGAACTGGAACAAAAAATACGGGAATACGAAGAAAAACTGGAATTCTTCAACAAGAAAAACGCCGAGCTTCAAAAAATTCATCAACAACAATTACAAAAACTCGAAGAAGTATCCGGTTATTCGGTCGATGAAGCCAAACGCGAACTAATCGAAACCCTAAAAGAAGACGCTAAAGCCGAAGCCATGGTGTACATTCAGGAAACGCTCGAAGAAGCCAAGCTTACGGCTCAAATGGAAGCCAAAAAAATCATAATCAATACCATACAACGTATTGGCACCGAAGAAGCCATCGAAAACAGCGTAACCACCTTCCACCTTGAAAACGACGAAATGAAAGGCCGTATCATCGGACGAGAAGGACGAAATATCAGAGCTTTCGAAGCGGCCACAGGCGTGGAAATCATCGTGGACGATACGCCCGAAACCATCGTGCTGTCCAGTTTTAATCCCGTACGGCGCGAAATCGCACGGCTCGCACTACATAAATTGGTCACCGACGGCCGTATCCACCCGGCCCGTATCGAAGAAGTGGTGGAAAAAACCCGCAAACAAATCGAAGAAGAAATATTTGAAATCGGAAAACGTACCGTAATCGACTTGGGAATACACGGTTTACATCCCGAACTCATCAAAACCGTAGGTCGAATGAAATACCGTTCCTCCTACGGACAAAACCTCTTGCAACACTCCAAAGAAGTAGCCAAACTCAGCGCCATCATGGCCTCAGAACTCGGCCTTGACCCCAAAATCGCCAAACGAGCCGGATTACTGCACGACATAGGTAAAGTACCCGAAGAAGAAACAGACCTCCCGCACGCTTTGCTCGGAATGAAATGGGCCGAAAAATACGGCGAACGGCCCGAAGTGGTCAACGCCATCGGCGCTCATCACGACGAAATGGAAATGACTTCCCTCTACGCCCCCATCGTGCAAGTGTGCGACGCCATATCCGGTGCCAGACCCGGCGCCAGAAGACAAGTACTGGAATCCTACATCAAACGACTGAAAGAACTCGAAGAACTCGCATTCTCATTCGAAGGCGTCAAAAAAGCTTATGCCATTCAAGCGGGTAGAGAACTGAGAATCATCGTAGAAAGCGATAAAGTGGACGACGAAAAAGCCAAACAACTGTCCTACGAAATCGCTCAAAAAATTCAAAGCGATCTAACCTATCCCGGACAAGTCAAAGTTACCGTAATCCGGGAAACACGAATGGTGAATGTAGCCAAGTAAAGAATTTTATTAAAGTTTTTACAAAAAAATAGTAACTTGCAAGCTAGAAATACTGGCCGGATGAAAAAAATCATAACCTCATTGCTTCTTCTGTTCCTGGCGGTCATTCAACAAGCTAATGCCCAACAAGCATTCAACGTTTTGGCCGATACCGACGGTGACGGAATTATCGACATCAACGATATCGACGACGATAACGACGGAATCCCCGATACCTACGAAAGCGGCGGCTTAGACCCCCTTACCGACGCCGACGCGGATTCCGTACCGCTTTATCTCGACGATGACGATACCGACAACACCGTAGGCGATGCCAACGGCCAAATCGAACCGGGATTCGATATCGACGGCGACGGAATCCCCAACTTTCTCGATAAAGATAGCGACGGCGACACCCTGTGGGATTTTGCCGAATCCGGAGCACCCGTAGGAACAGACCTGGACCTGGACGGCGATTTGGAAAATCCCGTAGGGGCCAACGGTCTGGTGGACGTATTGGAAAACCCGGCCGATA
>JAMONI010000334.1 GCA_027065935.1 Flavobacteriales bacterium
ATCAATGCCATTTTTTGGCGTTTCTTCAAATCCGTTCGCTGTGGTTTGGCTCCTAAACCTTCGGCAGGACGTGTGCCGATGAACCTTACCCAGTCCAAGTAGCTTAACTTTTCCGGTAGTTTGACTTCCCGCTTGTCTCCATCCGGCTTTTTGTCTCCGGGTTTTATAGTTTCCTTTTGGAATGTTCCGGCACCACCCGCGTGTATCGATGGCTGTTTTTCCTCCTCGTGTGTTGACACTTTAAAAAGCTTTCGGACGGGGACTTCGGTGTATTCGTTAATAAAATCATATAAAAACGTTCGGTCGGAAGTTATCGCGGCCGTCGAAGGCAAAAACCGGGAAAAACGCTCGGGTGCCTTATCGTGAAAGTATTTTAACAATACCGCTTTCGGCGCTTGAAAAAAAGGATATTTTTTGATAAGTTCATACAAAAATTCCGCTTCTTCCTCCGTAACGGAATAGGGACGATTCAATAGTTCGTATAGTCTTTCACGATTTACCATTTGGCCAAGCTGTCGTTAAAAATGTCTTGTGTAATCTGCTCGATGATTTCCTGATGGGCTTCGGCTTGAACGTCCGAAAGAAGCCGGTCGGCGGGGAAGTCATAATAATAGGAATATGTTTTACTGTAATTGTTTTCGGGATGTTTGTGGTCCGTAAAGTCGATTTTAACACTTATGGACAGCCGGTTCAAAGCCGCAGATTGTTCGGCGGTGGATGCGGCGGGCTGGACTTGGTATTGCGTTATCGTCCCCGAATAAACCAAATCGGCCTGGCTTTGCTTATAGTCCAAGCCGGTGGTTTGTTGAATTTTATCGGTAAGTGCCAAGCGAAATTCATCGGCCAACCCCGGGACCACCAATGTGGCATTGTTTTGAAACGGAAGAACGGTATAGGTCTTTACGTCGGGTGCGATATTGACACCCGAAAAAGAATATATCCCGCAGGATTGGAACAAGTAAACGGATAGTATGATTACCAAGAAATTTTTCACTGCAAATCGTATTGTTTTATTTTCCGGTAGAGAGTACGCTCCGAAATCCCTAATTCTTTGGCGGCCGGTTTTCGCCTGCCGTTATGTTTTTTCAAGGCTTTTTTGATTAATTCTTTTTCGGTTTCCACCAATGACAGGCTTTCTTCTTTTTTTTCCGGTTCTTCGTCATCCTGAACCAACGTATAAACCGGTTCTTCCACGTGGAGTGTTTTATGAACGCGTTCCGAAGCGGGATACAAGGTTTCGGAAACGGGCATGTGACTTTCGGTCCGCGGGGTTGGTAAAGGTATAATTTCCGTATGGGCGTTTAATCGTGCGATTTTATTTTTTAACCGGTCTATTTCTTTTTTCATTTCAAACAACAACTTGAAAATCAGTTCTCTGTCTTTTCCGAAATCGAAATTGGCTTTTTCGCCCGCTATAATGCCCGGCAGGTTTTGTCGATATAAAGGAATGTATTTGGTTAAGATGTCGGGGGTGATTTCTCTGGTTTCTTCCAACACGGAAATTTGTTCCACCACATTACGTAATTCCCTGATATTTCCCGGCCAGTGGTATTGTTTTAAAATTTGTTGCGCCTCGGGGGTCAACCGAACCGGAGGACGGTTATATTTGTAGGCAAAATCGGATGCGAATTTTCTAAAAAGCAGGATAATGTCGTCCCCTCGCTCCCTTAATGGAGGCAGGGGTATTTCCACCGTATTCAACCGGTAATACAAGTCTTCTCTGAACTTTCCCTCTTCAACGAGTTTCCTCAGGTCCTTATTGGTGGCCGCTACTATTCGCACATCGGTTTTTTCCACTTTGGACGACCCCACTTTAATAAATTCCCCGTTTTCCAATACGCGAAGCAAGCGCACTTGAGTGGTTAAGGGCAATTCGCCCACTTCGTCCAAAAATAACGTTCCGCCGTTAGCCACCTCAAAATATCCTTTCCTTGTGGTGGTGGCACCCGTAAACGAACCTTTCTCATGCCCGAAAAGTTCACTGTCGATGGTCCCTTCGGGAATGGCACCGCAATTGATGGCAAAATAGGGGCCGTGTTTACGGTGCGAAAACTGATGAATGATTTTCGGTATGGTTTCTTTCCCGGTACCGCTTTCTCCCGAAACCAATACCGTTATATCGGTAGGCGCCACGCGAACGGCACGTGCAATAGCCCTGTTGAGTTTGGGGTCGTTCCCGATGATTCCGAAACGTTGCTTAACGGCTTGAATATCTATCGGCATAATAAATGTATTGTTTTATAATGGCTTGCCTAACAATGTCGCCCCTGTGGTGCTTTCTATTTTCACCCGGACAAAATCCCCGGGACTTTCCTTACCTTTTTTGGGAAATACCACTACGGCATTCTGCAAGGTTCTTCCCATCCAATGAGCTTCCGATTTCTTCGAGTGTCCTTCTATTAAAACTTCAAAAGTTTTACCGGTATAGGATTGCATACGCTCTTTACTGTGGGCATTTTGCTTGGCTATGATTTCGTTTAAGCGACGTATTTTAACGCCGCGCGGTATGTCGTCTTCATACTTTCTTGCCGCCAAAGTGCCGGGACGCTCGGAATATGCAAACATAAACCCGAAATCAAACTTCACGGCATCCATCAACGAAAGGGTTTGTTGGTGATCCTCCTCGGTTTCGCCCGGAAATCCGGCTATAACATCGTGCGACAAAGCTATGTCGGGAACGGTTTGTTTGATATATGCGATTAAATCCAAATACTCCTCACGGGTGTATTGACGGTTCATCCGCTTCAATATTCTGTTACTTCCCGACTGAAACGGCAAATGAATATAACGCCCGATATTGGGATGCTTGGCTATCACTTGAATCACATCCCGCGTCATATCTTGCGGGTTGGAAGTGGTAAATCTTATACGCATATCCGAAAAGCGAGAAGCCACTTCGTCCAACAAATCCGAAAAACGAACGGCACGTGCTTTTACTTCTTCCGGTTGCTTGTCAAAGTCTTTTTTCGGACCGCCGCCATACCATAAATAACTGTCCACATTTTGCCCCAATAACGTGATTTCTTTATACCCCTGATCACGCAATGCTTCTATTTCCTTGAAAATGGTTTCGGGGTTTCGACTACGTTCCCGACCCCGGGTAAAGGGAACTACACAAAACGTACACATGTTGTCACACCCACGCGTAATGGATACAAAAGCGCTTACTCCGTTGGAATTAATATGAACGGGCGATATGTCATCATAAGTTTCTTCCAAACTCAATAAAACATTAACCGCTTTCCGACCGTCTTCCAAATCTTTGAGCATCGCAGGTAATTGCCTGTAGGCATCCGGCCCCGCCACCAAATCCACCAATTTCTCTTCTTCCAAAATACGCTCCTTCAAGCGTTCGGCCATACATCCCACCAACCCGACTTTTAAATGAGGATTCACTCGTTTGATCCCTCTAAAATGCTTTAACCGGTTACGTACCGTTTGTTCGGCTTTATCTCTAACGGCACAAGTATTGAGCAAAATCAAGTCGGCTTGTTTAAAATCGTTGACTATCCGATAGCCCTGACCCTCCAAAATGCTCGCTATAATTTCACTGTCATTGGCATTCATCTGACATCCGTAAGTCTCGATATAAACCGTCTTCAATCCATGCGAATGCTTCCGTGCCTTCACCGGAACGGCCTCGAACAAATGCGGATTTTTATTAAAATCAGTCATGGAAATAATTAAAAAAATTTAATTCTCGTTTTGAATAAGCAAAGTTACAAAAATATACGGCACTGACAAAATGACATTTATAAAATTTAACTTCTTGACTCATAACCAATATTAATCTTATCTTTACACACATAAGCCACATTATGAACGAGGATGTTTTTTACTTAATGGCCCTTTCGCAAATCAACGGCTTAGCCGCACGACGCATCAAAAAACTGATCCGACATTTCGGTAACGCCCAAGCCGTATTTGAAGCCCCCGAAAATCAAATCATCGAATGGACAAATAAACCCGTAGCTCACAAAATCAAAAGTTTCAACGATTTCAATCGTGTGGAACGGGAAATCCGGTTTGCCGAAAAAAATAACATCGAAATCCTAACCTTCCTCTGTGATAACTACCCCCGCAACCTCTTGCACATCCCCGACTTTCCCGTCGTTTTGTTTAAAAAAGGGCCTTATTCCTTCAACAACCCACGTCACTTGAGCATCGTGGGAACCAGAAAAATAACACCTTACGGCAAAAAAATAACACATCAACTCATAAATAAACTCAAAGACTTTAACCCGGTCATCGTCAGCGGAATGGCCTACGGCGTGGATATCGAAGCACACAAAGCCGCTCTGGATAACGAACTGATAACAGTGGCCGTAATGGGCACGTCATTCAACTCCGTTTATCCCGATGCACATCTTAACTACTTCAACGAAATCACCGAAAAAGGTTGTGTCCTGACCGAATATTGGTCGGATGAACAAACCGACAGAAAATTCTTCGTTAAAAGAAACAGAATAGTGGCCGGCATCTCCGAAGCAACCGTAATCGTCGAATCCGGAATCAAAGGAGGTGCACTAATTACAGGCGAATTGGCCTTCGAATATAACCGGGACGTTTTTGCCGTACCGGGCAAAATCACCGATACGTACAGCGCAGGATGTAACCGGCTGATACAAAAAAACATCGCAAAAATTTTAATAAACGCAAACGATATTGCCGAAAGTCTTAACTGGTCGGTAAACGAAAAACCCACCCGCCCCGTCCAAAAACAACTTTTTGTAGAACTCAACCCGGATGAACAAAAAATTTACGACTTCCTCCAAAACGTCGAAAGCGAACACCTCGACATAATAGCTTTGGAAACCCGTTTCCCCGTCTCCAAAACATCTCAACTATTGATGATGATGGAACTCAAAGGGGTAGTACAAAGCATACCGGGAAAAAAATTTAAACTAGCCTGACTCTTTTTCTCCCTTCCTGTAAATTCCGAATACGTGAAAATATTCACTCTCGGCCTTTAACTGCGCTAAAGTATCCGATAATACTTTTCTGTTATCATATAAAGCATCAATGAAAAAAGCATATTCCCAAGGCCTGTCAAAAATAGGAACCGACTGAATTTTGGTCATATTCATTCGTGCCTCCCTTATAATTTGTAACAAATCCACCAACGCGCCAGGCTTATGCTTCAAAATCGATTTAAACGAAACCTTACCCGACTCGGGTACCTCGCGTTCTCGCGCTAACGACAAAACCACAAAACGTGTCGTATTGGTATGATGATCTTGAATATTAGCGGCCAATACCTCTAGACCGTATAAATCCGCCGCAATTTCGGGCGCAATGGCCGCCACGCCCTTTTGTTTTTTCTGTGCTATCATCCAAGCAGCCCGAGCCGTATCTTCATACGCAACCCTTTTTAAATGCCTGTATTTACCAAAAAACGACTTACATTGCAACAATGCCATCGCATGCGAATACACTTCATCTATCTCTTCGATAGACTGACCGGGCAAAGCCATCAATGCATGACGAACGGGAATATAAACCTCACCGGCAATATAGAGCCGGTTCTCATCTATCAACATATAATTCGGAAGTAAAGCCCCCGCCAACGTATTTTCCACCGCCATTACCGCGTAATCGCTCTTTCCTGACAGCAAAGCCTCGGGAATTTCCCTAAAATAATCACACGGACAAAGCAATATGTCCTCTCCGAAGTACTTCCTCGCAGCCAAATCATGAAAAGAACCGGCTATCCCTTGTATGGCTACGCGCTTCATAAAAACAATTCAAAAAATTGCATGCAACATAATAAAAAACAAACCAAAAAAAAAGCCCTGCACATCAAGTGCAGGGCTTGTGAACTCAAGACGGGCGGCGACGTACTTTCCCGGGGGTTAACCCAGTATCATCCGCGCTGGCGGGCTTAACGACTCTGTTCGGAATGGAAAGAGGTGATCCCCGCCGCTAT
>JAMONI010000335.1 GCA_027065935.1 Flavobacteriales bacterium
AAACCAAAAAAAGAGTAAAAAAAGTACATCTTGCTACCGAAGGCCCCAATCAAATCTTGCATTTTAAACAGGGGGCCTTTTTTCCCTTGTCTTTAAATGAATTTATTATAGGAACGGTATTTAATATTTACAGAACATTCAATGATTCGGTTTATTTTCACAGGCAGTTAGGAAGCATAAAAAATTTGGATAAAGAAGAAGCTTACATTATTTTCGGTAAAAATAATTTTCCTCCCATTTTAATCAGGGATAACTTATACATGTTCCTTGCGGCGGAAAAAGGAATGAAAGGAACGGATGTGTTTTATAATTGCAAAAGGTTAATGAAATTCAATGTCCGGAATAATGAAATAGCAAAACTTAATTTTAAATTACCCGCTTATTACCACAAAAAATGTTGGGGTCCTGGCAGAACATATTACAGTATGACTCTTAACGCCGATTCACTACTTAACGTCATGTTTCCTATCCATCCGGTTATTTACACTTATGATCCCGGTAAAGAAAAATTTATCGATTCCGTTCCTTTTAAAAGCCGATACGTAACAAAAGAACACCGGCCTATTAATTGTAACATCACCGGTAAAAAACGGATGTTTCATGCTTATAATAATCCCAATTACAGAACAATTATTTATGATCCTTACAAAAAAGTTTATTATGTGTTTGTAATACTCCCCGTTTCCAAAAAGCTTTTCGACCGGACGGAAAATCCTTTTACCATTTCTCCTTTTTCGATAATAGTTTTTGACGAAAAGTTTAATAAATTGACGGAAAAGAAAATAGAAGGAGGAATTTATTTCTTTGATGAATTTTTTGTTACGGAAGAAGGTCTTTGGATTAATAAAAACAGTCCGCATTATAAGGATTTTAACGAAGATGTTTTGAGGTTTGATTTGTTCCAATTAATTTCCAACTAAAAATAAATCTCGATGAAATTGAGACTTAAGATACATACATGTATATTTTTAATTTTGAATACATTTTTTTTCACTTCTTGTATAAATTCTTTTTCAAGCGATACCGGGCAATATATAAAAAAAATAAAAGAGAAGAATAAAATTGACTCCTCTCATATTTTCATTATCTACAATGATTATAGTTGCTCTTCTTGCATTGAAAGTACCTTTATGTTTTTTTCTCATAGCATATATACCCGTGACACTTTTCCTAGTATTGACTTATGTATATATAGGGAAATCACAAAAGAAATTTGAAGTATTAAAAAAGAAATTCTCTCATCCTAAAATAAATATGACATGGGACACCGTCGATTTTCATAAAGTATCAAAATATATAGAGCCTTCCGAACTAATTTATTATAATTCAAACAATCATAAAGCAGTAAGATTTAATATGGCTAATATAGAAAACGTAAAACCGTTGATATTAGATATATTTGAGGAAAAATAATAAATTTGGAGATAATACTGCTATTGTGAAAAAGAAGTCGAAGCGCGCTTTTCCGGTTCGTTTTTTTCTAAAAAAACCGGGCATAAAATCCGAAGGATTTTAAGAGAGAAAGGCGGGAGCCAAGAAAAAACATGAAGTTATACGGGCGTTTCAAGGTAAAAACACAACCGTTCCGGAACTATACTTTGCAAACTTTCAATTATATCTGACCTAAATCATTTTTACTATATTGCAATAACGTATCTTTGGCACGAAAACAAGTAACCTGATTTTCAATGGGGAAAATAGCCATTCTCGTTTTCTTTTTGGCCGGCATGGCGCTTATACTTATCGCCAATACGCTGTCGCGCCTGATTTCTTATAAATCCGACAATCCCGAAAAGCGCCTACCTTACGAATCCGGAATGCGCACCATAGGCCCCACCTGGGTTCGGTTTCGCATCGGATATTATTTGTTTGCATTGATATTTCTCATTTTCGATATCGAAATCGTATTTCTCGTTCCATGGGCGACCGTTTTTAAGGAAATCGGATTGGTGGCCTTCGTGGAAGTGTTGATATTTCTGGTTATTCTCGGTTTGGGATTGCTTTACGCTTGGAAAAAAGACGCATTAAAATGGGTGTAGATTTAAAAAAATATTTTATCGGCGATACGCCCCAACAGCCGTATTCGCATAATCAAATTCCGCAAGACTTTCCCGGTCAAGTCATTCCCGGAGGTAACGGCGGAAATATTGTCATTACCACTTTGGACAAAATTATCAATTGGGGGCGTAAAAATTCGCTGTGGCCTTTGTATTTCGGAACCAGTTGTTGTGCCATCGAAATGATGCAGACCGGTGCGGCCAAATACGATTGGTCGCGTTTCGGGTTTGAAGTGGCACGTCCCACCCCGCGTCAGGCGGACCTCATCATCATTGCCGGGACTATTGTGGAAAAAATGGCCCCGGTGCTGCGGCGCCTGTACGACCAAATGTCCGAACCGAAATATGTAATTGCCATGGGAGCTTGCGCCATTTCGGGCGGACCGTTCTACTACAATAATTACTCCGTAGTGCGCGGTGCCGATCACGTAATACCCGTGGACGTTTACGTACCGGGATGTCCGCCGCGACCGGAAGCATTGTTGGACGCCATGATACTGTTGCAAAAGAAAATCGAAAACGAAAGTCTGAAAACACGTAAGAACCCTATCGACGGATTTGACGAAGGTTTAACCTGATAACCTAAAATCATGACAAACCGAGAAATCATCACCCATATCACGGCTTGGAACAATGAAACGGTATTCCGTTCCAACACGGAAAACGAAGAAAAAACGATAAACGTTCTCGACGAATGGTCGAAAACAATCGTCAACGTTGAAATCCCCGCCTCGATTCTGATTCCTTTTATGAAAAAACTCAAGGAAGACCCCGAACTCGATTTCGATTTTTTGTTCGACATGATAGGTATGGACTGGGGAAAAGAGTTGGGAATTTTGTATTACCTGAAAAGCACAAACAAAGGACATAAATTAATCGTTCGTATCAAAATCGAAGACCGGGAAAATCCCGAGGTCGAAACGCTTGAGAACATCTGGAAATCGGCACATTTGCAGGAAAGGGAAATTTTCGACCTGTTCGGTATTCGTTTTAATGGCCACAGTAATCTGAAACGCATATTCCTGCGTGAAGATTTCAAAGGGTATCCCTTGCGCAAGGATTACGAAGACGACTATATGATTATCAGAAAATAAACGCATGAGCCAACAAGTCATCACACACGGCGACATAAAATATCAGGAATATTTCCTTAACATGGGACCGCAACATCCCGCCACCCACGGCGTTTTGCGCCTTATTTTAACCTTGGACGGCGAGGAAGTTGTAGGCATCGAACCGGATTTGGGTTACATCCACCGAGGTATAGAAAAAATGTGTGAATATGATACCTACCGGCAAATCATTCACCTGACCGACCGTTTTGACTACCTGTCGTCGCACATGAACAACGAAGCCGTGTGTTTGGCCGTGGAAAAAGCTTTGGAAGTGGAAGTAACCGACCGGATAAAGGTCATCCGAACCATGATGGACGAACTCACCCGTATCGCTTCGCACTTGCTTTGGTGGGGTGTGATGGGGATGGATATCGGCGCATTAACCACCTTCATGTATGCCTTCCGCGACCGCGAAATGATTAATGAAATCATGGAAAAAACCACCGGCGCCCGGCTTACGATGAGCTATAACATACCCGGTGGCGTGATGTTCGACCTGCACAAAGATTTTCAAAAAGACGTTAAAGCACTTATCAAACATATGCGCAAGGTACTGCCCGAATACGACCGCTTGCTCACCGGCAACATTATCTTCCAAAAACGTATGAAAGGGGTGGGAATTTTATCTAAAGAAGATGCAATTAATTACGGGGCCACTGGTCCCGTGGCACGAGGTTCGGGCGTTTCGTGCGATACAAGGAAACTTGAACCCTACAGTGCTTACGACCGGGTGGAATTTAACGAAGCCGTCGAAACCGGAGGCGACAACTTGGCCCGCTATCAAGTGCGGATGCAAGAAATGTATGAGTCCTTGCGTATTTTGGAACAATTGGTGGACAATATTCCCGAAGGCGATTATCAGGTACCCATGCGTAACCTTATCAAATTACCCAAAGGCGAATTCTACCAAAGCGTCGAAACGGCTCGCGGCGAATTCGGCGTATTCATCGTGAGCGACGGAAAGAAAAATCCTTACCGGGTGCATTTTCGCTCACCGGGATTAAATAACTTGAACGCACTGATTAAAGCCGGAGTAGGCGGAAAAATCGCCGACTTGGTGGCTACCATGTCCACATTCGACTTTGTCATTCCCGATATCGACCGATAAAATGATGAACGTATGATATTGACACAAAACATCTTCGAGCAGTGGGTACAAAACACGGAAGGGTGGATGCAGGTATTGGTATTGGTAATTATAGCCGCCGTTTATTTAGGCTTTTTTGCCGTGGCGGGCTTGTTGTTGGTATTGATGGAACGCCGCGTGGCCGGATTTTTCCAATTGCGTTTGGGGCCTAACCGTGTGGGACCGGGCGGTATGCTACAAACCATCGCCGATGCGCTCAAATTAGTATCCAAAGAGATATTCATCCCCAAATTCGCCGACAAACTTTTGTATAAAGCCGGATATTATTTCGTGATAATCGCCGCCTTATTGGCCTTGTCGGTAATTCCTTTTTCGGCACATTTTCAGGCTATGGATATCAATGTGGGGGTGTTTTTTATCACGGCCGTATCCTCCGTAGGAGTATTGGGTATATTGATAGGCGCTTGGGGAAGCCGGAATAAATATTCGCTTATCGGAGCCATGCGAAGCGGATTGCAAATGGTAAGTTACGAACTCTCGGCCGGATTCGCCGTAATCACGGTGGTGGTACTTGCCGGTTCGCTAAAGATGACCGAAATCGTGCAAGCACAAGAAAGCACTTGGTTTATCGTGAAAGGTCATCTGCCGGCTCTGGTGGCCTTCGTTATTTTGATTATTTCGGGAACGGCCGAAAGCAACCGCGTCCCTTTCGACCTTGTGGAAGGCGAATCCGAATTGGGCGCCGGATTCCATACGGAATATTCGGGAATGGGATTTGCCTACTTTTTCCTGGCGGAATTTATCAACATGTTTGTCATCGCCGCCTTGGCCGTCACTTTGTTTTTCGGCGGATGGCTGGCACCGTTCGGCATTACCGACGGATTGCCGGGACAAGTCTTTTGGGGACTGTTTTGGTTTTTTCTAAAAGTCTTAATCGTCATTTTTGTTTTCATGTGGTTACG
>JAMONI010000336.1 GCA_027065935.1 Flavobacteriales bacterium
GAAATCGAAAGATAAAGAAAAATGACGGTTCGCAAGAAACCTTTAGGCTTGCCGGCATCTTACCGGATAAAAAGAAAAAAGATTTTCGACCGGCTTGCATCCGAAGGCCGAAGCTTGTTTGTTTATCCTTTCAAGCTGATATATTCGTCCGGCGAACTCCCCGAAGAAGTCCCCTTTCAGGTAGCCTTCGGCGTATCGAAGAAAAAATTCCGCAAAGCCGTGCGGCGTAACCGTATCAAACGGCTGATGCGGGAGAGTTTTCGTTTGAATCAACACCTGTTAAACAAAGAAAAACCGCTGGCTTTGCTGTTGATCTATACTTCGAATAACGAAGAAAAATTCGATTTTCTAACGGAACGTATGCAAAAACTCTTGAACAAACTCAACGAAACATTAAACGAAAACCATGGCAAGCCACAATGATTTCGGCAGGGAAGCCGAACAAACGGCCGTCCGGTATCTCCAACAAAAAGGTTACGAAATATTGGAGAGAAACTGGCGTTTTCAAAAAGCCGAACTCGATATCATCGCTATGAAAGACAACACGCTGGTCGTCGTGGAAGTCAAAGCCCGGACATCCGATTATTTCGGCGCACCCGAATCCTTCGTAAATCCCCGTAAAATGAAATTAATCGTGCAAGCCACACAAGAATACATTACCCGTAACGATTTGGATTTGGAAGTCAGGTTCGACATTATTTCCATCCTGAAAAACAGATACAAAGAAGAACTGGAACATATCGAAAATGCATTTTATTGGTTTTGAGCATAATAAAATTGACAAACAATGCATATTAACGAATAAAGCCCGGTTAATTTTGAAAAAATGAGAATAAACGGACAAAAATTTTGCGTAAATTGTTTTGATGTGTAAGAAGGCCGAAAACCTGAAATATATCAGAAAATCGACCGTTTAATTTACTACATTTGTAACCTGAAAAAACATTATTGTGTTAAATCCGAACAGATGACAACCGAATTTAAAAAAAGAACCGATAAACCCGTAAGGCATTTGGACCAAGTGACCATTCGCTTTGCAGGAGATTCGGGCGACGGAATGCAACTCACCGGTACGCAATTTACCACCTCGGCAGCCATGTTGGGCAACGATGTGTTTACCTTCCCCAATTATCCGGCCGAAATTCGCGCACCGCAGGGGAGCCTTTACGGCGTTTCCGGATTCCAAGTGCAAATCGGCGCCAAAAATATCGATACACCCGGTGACAAACTCGACCTTTTGGTCGCCATGAACCCCGCCGCACTTAAAAAAAACCTCAAAGACCTGAAAAAAGGCGGAATGCTCATCGTGGATACCGATGCCTTTAACAAAATCAATTTACAAAAAGCCAAATACGAATCCAACCCCTTGGAAGACGGCTCGCTTAAGGATTATCTGGTAGTGCAAGTACCCATGACATCCCTCACTCGCGAAGCTTTAAAAGATATTCCCATCGACAGCAAAAGCAAAACGCGAAGCAAAAACATGTTTGCGCTGGGGATGGTATATTTTCTCTACGGAAAAGACCCCAAATACACGGTGGAATTTCTGCGAAAAAAGTTCAAAAACAAACCCGACATTGTCGAGGCCAATATCAAGGCTCTGCAAACCGGTTGGAATTATGCCGAAACCTTGGAACTCCTCCCGGCATTCGTGGTGGACGAAGCACCGCATCACGCCAAGGAATACAAAATTATCACCGGAAATACGGCTACGGCTTGGGGATTCTTGGCCGCCGCCGAAAAAGCGGGCTTAAAACTCTTCTTAGGCTCGTATCCCATCACGCCCGCTACGGATATCTTGCAAGAACTGTCCAAATACAGAGCGCTTGACGTGATAGCCTTCCAAGCCGAAGACGAAATAGCCGGCATATCTTCGGCTATCGGAGCGGCCTTTGCCGGAAAACTCGCCATTACCACCACTTCCGGTCCGGGGTTGGCACTTAAAAGCGAAGCTCTGGGCTTGGCCGTTATGCTCGAAATACCTTTGGTGGTAGTGGATGTGCAACGCGGAGGCCCGTCAACGGGATTGCCCACCAAAACCGAACAAGCCGATTTGATGCAAGCCCTTTTCGGACGAAACGGAGAAAGTCCGGCCGTAATACTGGCCGCCAAATCTCCGGCCGATGCCTTTAAAATGGCCTTTGAAGCCTCCAAAATAGCACTGGAACACATGACGCCCGTTATCCTCCTAACCGACGGTTATATAGGTAACGGCTCGGAACCGTGGACGGTTCAACGCTTGAAAGACCTCCCTGAAATTAAACCGCCTTTGCTCAAAGAACCGGTTGAAAATTGGAAACCCTACCACCGCGACCCCGAAACCTTGGCACGTAAATGGGTTATACCCGGAACTCCCGGCTTGGAACACGTAATTGGCGGATTGGAAAAAGACAAAGAAACCGGCGCCATTTCTTACGAGCCCGAAAACCACGAATATATGGTCAAAATCCGGCAAGCCAAAGTGGACAAAATCGCCGGATTTATCCCGCCTTTGGAAACCGAGTTCCAAAGCGAAGGCGAACTCCTGGTGGTGGGTTGGGGCGGAACATACGGCGCACTGCGAACCGCCGTAGGACAACTCAACGAAAAAGGAAAAAAAGTAGGCCTTGCCCACTTCAACCATATCAATCCCCTGCCGAAAGGAGTGGAAAAGGTATTTGAAAAATTCGATAAAATCATCGTGGCGGAATTAAACCTGGGACAATTTGCCAATTATCTGCGTATGAAACACCCGGAATTCCGTTACGAACAATACAATAAAATACAAGGTTTGCCTTTTACCGTCGAAGAATTGGTCAAAGCTTTCGAAAAACTTTTAAAATAACAACCATGACAACTAAAATCAAATATACATTTAAAGACTTTCAAAGCGATCAGGAAGTAAGATGGTGTCCCGGATGTGACGATTACGTCATTCTCCGGTCCCTCCAAAAGGCCCTGCCTTTGATGAACCGGCCTAAGGAAAAGTTTGTTTTCGTTTCGGGAATCGGGTGTTCGTCACGTTTTCCGTATTATATGGACAACTACGGCATTCACGGTATTCACGGAAGGGCGGCGGCCATAGCAACCGGCGTTCGATTGGCCAATCCCGATTTGAGTGTCTTTGTCATCACGGGCGACGGCGATTCCTTGGCCATCGGCGGAAATCACTTTATTCACGCCCTGCGTAGAGATATCAATCTCAACATCATCCTGTTTAATAACGAAATCTACGGACTGACCAAAGGACAGTTTTCGCCCACGTCCAAAATCGGACAAAAAACCAAAACTTCGCCTTACGGCAATACGCAACCGCCTTTCAATCCCGGCGAACTGGCCATAGGTGCCGATGCAAGATTCTTTGCACGCGTGGCCGGTAACGACGCCAAAGGCCAAACCGAAATTTACGTGCAAGCACACGCATTTAAAGGCACAGCCCTCGTGGAAGTGTTACAAAACTGCGTGATTTTTAACGACGGCGCTTACAAGTTTTGGACCGATAAAAACGTCAGAGACGAACATACCCTTTTCGTCGAACACGGCAAGCCGATGATCTTCGGAAAAAATCGTGACAAAGGACTAATCCTCGACGGGTTACAACTCAAAACCGTAACCATCGGACAAAACGGCATCACCGAAGACGACATCCTGGTTCACGACGCCCATAACCCCGACCCGGTATTGCACATGATGCTTGTACGATTGAAAAATCCTTTGGTGTTGGGCGTAATCAGGGCCGTAGAAGAAAAAACATTGGAAGAAAGAGAAATCGAACTGACCGAACAAGTCAAAGCCCGAAGCCGGATTAAGTCCTTCGACGATATCGTATCGTAAGCTTTTCAAAGCAAATGATTCAAACGCTGCAGGTGGGTTTTATCATAGCTTACCGGTAATTTCGTATGTTGAAATGCTATTTACAAGAAAATTTTGTAAATTCAACCAAAATTTCTGCCCATGAAACGAAATGTAGGTCCTACGGATAAACTCATCAGATTAATCTTGGCTTTCGTATTGCTTTTTTCCGTATGGTTCGGGTGGATTCCCGGAACTACCGCACAAGTGGTGGTGTTGATATTGGCACTGATTTTTGCATTAACCTCTTTCCTAAACTACTGCCCGCTTTACATGCTTTTCGGATTTAATACAAACAAAACGGGATAAAACGCCGGACATCAATCCGCAGTAAAACATTACGGAATAAAGTTATATTTTTGCCGATAATAAAAACCTTGCTTCCGATGAAAAATTTTACCGTCCGAATACTTTTGTTTTTTTTTACACTCGCCTTTACGTCCGGATTTGCACAAATCCTGAAACCTTACGACTTTTCCACACAAGTTAAACAAATCGACGACCGCACCTTCGACCTCATCATCACCGGAACACTCGAAAAAGAATGGCACCTTTATTCCCAACACAGTGATCCCGACGGGTCGCAACCCTTAAAATTAACTTGGATTGACGCAGGAAAAAACTATGAATTGGCGGGGGAGACCCTCGAAAAAGGTACGGAGAAAAAATTCAATGACATTTTCGGAGTCGAGGAAACTTTTTGGTCGGATAAAATTTATTTAAAACAACGCATCAAACTGAAAAACAACACGGTCAAAAGTATTCAAGTCAATTTGGACGGACAAGTATGTAAAGAAGCCTGCATTTTGCTGAATGAAAACTTAACCTTCGACCTGTCGCCTTATCTATCTTCCGTCTCATCTTCCGAACAACAAAGCAATATATCCGCTAATAAAAACGAAGCGGAGAAAAACACTTCGTCCGGTAAAAACGCCCAACTTAACCGAAAACAGGAACAAACGCCCGTGAGTGCGGAGAATCGGACCGCAAAGGATACGAACAACGAAAACCTTTCCACTGCTCCGGTGCAGGATGAACATACAAAATCCCGTACCGATTCCGAAGAAGAAGTAAGTAGTGTAAAACGTAAGGTGGTCATTGAAGATCACGCCGATAAAGGTTTGTGGTGGGTGTTTTTCATGAGCATTTTAGGCGGATTTTTAGCCTTGTTGATGCCTTGTATCTACCCGATGATACCGCTTACCATAAGTTTTTTTACCAAACAATCCGAACAAACCGGGCGGGGCAAGTTCAACGCTTTGGCTTACGGAACTTTTATCGTAGGAATTTTCGTTTTGCTCAGTTTACCTTTCCATTTCCTTGATAATATCGATGCCAACATCTTCAACAAAATCTCCACCGACCCTTGGCTTAACCTGCTGTTTTTTGTCATCTTTTTCATTTTCGGATTGTCGTTTTTGGGGGTAAGTTCATTGGATCCTCAACGTTTGATACCGTCCAAGTGGATTAGCAAATCCGACGAATATTCACATAAATCGGGCGGATTGATAGGCATCTTTTTTATGGCGCTCACCTTGATTCTCGTGTCCTTTTCTTGCACGGGCCCTATTTTGGGTATGCTGTTGGGAAGCGTGGCGGGCGGAGGCGCTATGGCACTGACCGTTGGAATGTTGGGCTTCGGAATCGGATTGGCGGCTCCGTTTACCCTGTTTGCACTGTTTCCTTCATTGCTCAAATCCATGCCGCAATCGGGCGGTTGGCTCAACACGCTTAAGGTCAGTTTGGGATTCATCGAACTGGCTTTGGCATTCAAGTTCCTTTCCAATACCGATTTGGTATTACAACTGCATTTGCTTGAACGGGAAGTATTTCTTGCCATATGGATTGCCATTTTCGGCGCTTTGGCCATGTATTTGTTCGGATTTTTCAAACTGCCATACGACGACGCTTCCGACCGCATCGGTGTGGTTCGCCTGTTGTTTGCCATGCTCTTCATGTCGTTTACCATTTACATGATTCCCGGATTGTGGGGCGCTCCGCTCAAGTGGATCAGTGCATTCCCGCCTTATTTGGAATACA
>JAMONI010000337.1 GCA_027065935.1 Flavobacteriales bacterium
GCATCAACAGGGTTGTTTTGCCCACACCGCGGCTTCCTTTAATTCCGATAAGCCGGTTCGACCAATCGATTTCCCGGATAAAATCCCTGACGGTACGCGTTTGGGTGGCGGCATATTTTTCATAAAAAAGACGCCTTAAAATTTCCATGCGGTTTTATTTTTGGGTAAAGGTAGTAAAAATAATCAATGCGTTGATTGTTTTTCTTTGTTTTTTTATCAATGCGCTGATAATTTTTACGCAATGCATTTTATTATCCGGATAAATATTCCTGAATACTAAGGACAATTGAGAACAAGAAATATGAAAACCCGCCTGAGCAAAACATAGCCACAAACCGGTTCCACGATTTTACGGAAAAATCCTAAATCCTAAATCCGAAAAAAACTCCCTGTTCTCTCCCGATAAATCGGGACAAGTCGTGGCTTCTCTCCCGAAAAGTCGGGACAGGTTGTGTCCTTTGTGGTTTTAAATTTAAAAGCTACGAATTTTTAAACTACGGAGAGCACAAAGAAGACGCAAAGGAAGCAGAGAAATGAATAAGGATTAAAAATAAACGGCGAAGCCGCCACCCAAATCCCAAATCCTAAATCCCAAATCCGCCATTCAATACAAAAATCCGAACATCCACAAGGGAATCTTATTTCCATAGCCGATATCGGTATCATCCGCTACGACGAAAGCGTCCGTTTGTTCTTGGATTTGTCGCGATGACTTGCGTCGGCCGCCGGTTTCAAAAAGCCATTTACCGTCCACACGGAAATCGCCTCGGGCGGGTAAGGCCACTTTATGGCGGTAACGCAATTGATTGACAAAAAAGGTTTCGCGAATATTTCCCGGATTGACGTTATCGCCCGAAAAGGCATACATGTAATTGGTATTTTCCAAATAAATTTTGGCGGGCTTTTGTAGTAAACTCACGCTTTGCGTATCGCGATAAAGCGTGATAATCAATTCGCTTTCAGCCAAATAATGCAAATATTTCAGTAGCGTAAGCCGGTTGATGCCGATTTTACGGCTTAGAGCGGTGATTTGCGGCGTAAAAGGCACCGAGACGGCAATAATGCCCAACAATTGTTTGATTTTGGGAATATAAGCCAAATCCACTTGCCTAAGCATGGGCAATTCCAATTCCAATAAAAAGTTAATCATTTCGTTCAGCCGTTCGTGGTATAAATCCCTGTATTCACGGAAAAACGGGAAGTAGCCGAACGTTAAATAATCCTTGAAATAAGCCATGGGATTGAGCTTAGCCAAGACGGTCATACTTATTTCGCGGTGGTTTTCCAAAATTTGCTCCAAGGAATACACGGGAAATTCCGTTCCGGTTTCCAAGGCAAGAAATTCGCGGAACGAAAGTCCTTGCATACGGTACATCAGGGCGCGGCGGCTCAAATCGGCGCGGGCATCCAAGATATTTAAGAGGGACGAACCGGTAAATACCGTCTGCAATTCCGGAAAATCATCGTAAATATTTTTCAGTTCGCGGTGCCAATTGCGGTAATGATGAATTTCGTCTATAAACAAATGCTTGCCGCCGTACCGTACAAAGGTAGCGGCCAAACCGTAGAGCGATTGCCCGGACAAAAGAATATGATCCATGCTGACATACAACACTTTACGATTGCGGTAATCTAAGTTTTTCTTGATATACTGCAACAATAAGGTGGTTTTACCCACACCGCGCACGCCACGAATACCCACCAATCGCACATGCCAAGCAATCTCATCCGCCACACTGCGTATAAAATCCGTGGAAACGTGTTGCAATAACTTAAATTGCCGTTCGAATAATTTATTGAGTAAGGTTTCGTTCATTTAATTTGTTTATTAATGATAAACAAATTTACGAAAAATTGTTTATTCTTGATAATCAAAGTTGATTTTCTCTATTCAGCCACTAACAATAAAAATCTACATGAGTCCGGTTTTTTTATAAAACTTATTAACCGATTATTATTAAGGGTAAAGTTTTTAATGTCGGATAACCGGTGCTTTTTTCGGAAAACGGTATGTTTTAGTGAAGGAGTGAATGGGTTTGTTTTATGAAGGAAGAATTAGAACTAAAAAAGAAAATCACCCAAATCCCAAATCCGAAAAATACTCCGTGTTCTCTCCCGAAAAGTCGGGAAATTTAAGGGCTACGAATTTTTAAACTACGGAGAGCACAAAGAAGACGCATAGGACGCAGAGAAATGAATAATGATTAAAAATAAACGGCGAAGCCGCCACCCAAATCCCAAATCCCAAGTCCCAAATCCGCCATTCAATACAAAAACCCGAACAACCACAAAGGAATAACATTCCCGTGGCCGGTAGTGAGATCGTTCAAGGCCAAATATGCGTCGGGAAGGCCGGCTATTTGACGTGCGGTTTTACGGCGGCCGCCTATTTCAAAATGCCATTTTCCGGCTACTTTAAAGTCCGCTTGCTTGTCCAACAGAACGGAATAACGGTATCGCACCTGATTGACAAAAAAGGTTTCGCGCAAATTACCGCGATTGACCGGATTGTCGCTCAAGACATACATATAATTGGTATTTTCCAAATAAATTTTATCCGGTTTTTGCAGTTTGCTTACGCCCAAGCCGTCTTTGTAAAGTTGGATTATCAAACCGCTTTCGTCCAAATAATGCAGATAGCGCAGCAAGGTAATGCGGTTAATACCCGTTTTGCGGCTAAGGGCGCTGATTTGCGGCGTAAAGGGCGCCGATTCGGCGATGATTTTCAGCAACAATTTGATTTTCCGCACATAACTGACGTCCACATTTCGCAATAAAGGTAATTCCGTGTCCAAAATAAAGTTGATGATGCCGTTCAACCGGAAGGGGTACAATTCCGGATCTTCCTTGTAAAAAGGAAAATAGCCTTGTTGCAAATAACGGTTAAAATACGGAAAGGGATTGATTTCTTTGGTAATGGCCGGCGCTATGTCCGTATGACGGGCGAGAAGTTCCGGTAAATCGTATTTTTTCAAGGCTTTTCCCGTTTCCATGATGATAAATTCCCGCAGGGACAATCCTTGCATGGTATAAATCACGGCACGCCGGCTTAGGTCAATTCGTCCGCCGGAAAGTTGTAACAAGGACGAACCCGTAAAAACCACATGCAGCCCCGGAAAATCATCGTATATATTTTTGAGTTCTTGCGACCAATTGTCATAATAATGAATTTCGTCGATAAATAAATGTTCGCCGCCCAAGCGCACGAATTCTGCCGCCACGTCATATAATCTTTTGCCTGTAAACCATATATGATCCAAGCTTATATACAGTACCCTGTCTTTCTTATGCCACAGGTGTAATTTGATATATTGCAACAACAAGGTTGTTTTTCCCACACCGCGGGTGCCTTTGATACCAATCAGGCGTGTTTGCCACCGGATGTCGTCCATTAGACTGCGCACAAAATCCGTCCGGGTGGCTTCGATGAGTTGGGCTTGACGGTCGAATAATTCGGTTAGCATGAATTTTTTAAACAAAGATACGAAAATTTGTTTACCCGGGTAAACAAAATCGAATAAAATCTATTTATTGCAATAAACAAAATGAGCATAAAAATGTTTATTCCGGTAAACATCCGGCAACAATTCCGCCACAAATGGCAATGTTGATGGATCTTCTTGGTGCTTGGAAAAGAGGTTTTTTGGCCGTATTTTTATGGAATAAAGAACCTGATGAGAAATCCCGCGCGTAGAAATCGTAATATAGGCACTTCACGGCAAGGACATGGTCAAAACAACCGGGCGGTTATTCCGTTCCGGAATACAGTGAACGGAAAAGTATTTTACGAGCGCTTGAAGGACTATAAGGTGGTTCGAAGAACTATCAACGGAAAAAAATTCCGTTTTGTGGTGGAAAAAACACGGAAAAACGTTTATCACGCCTGTACGGTGGATGACATGGTCCGTGTCATACGGCATTTACCTGTCGAAGATTACGGTGATTTGCGGTTGATTATCCTACGGCAACCCACCCGAAAGGAAGAACAATTAAATCCCGTGTTCGGACGTTTGATTTATTACTATGAATTTGAGAAGGAGATCCAACCGGCTATTATTATCGAAGCCGTTGATACGAGTAAGCCGTTCAAATGGTCTAAGAAATTAAGCATTGATGAAAGGAAAGAATTGGAGCGGCTAAAAAGAGATGGGTTGCAGGTGAGGGAAGACAAGCGCTATTACCTGGCGCAATATGATTTGGATGTGCTGCGCAACATTCAGTTATACCGAACATTATTACATGAATTTGGACATTATGTGCAATATTACAACCGGGTGCTGAGGCCGTTGGAACCTTTGAGACAAAAAACGGAAGATTTGGAAGCTCTTCCGGACACGCCGGAAAACGAGGAAAAACGCTCGGTTGCCCGGGATATGTATTATCAAGCCGTAAGCAAAAGGGAAGATTTTTATTTTCAATTACCCAAAAGGGAACTGGAAATCTTTGCAGAAGCCTACGCCGAAAAACAAAGACGGCGTTTGGAACAACAAGGCATTATTCCCTTCAAACGGATAATAAATTTCGACCAAATATGCAAAGACGGCTTAAATCCGGAGGATTTTATTCCGAAAGAATAACGGGACAAAATTTTTATAATTTAAAGTTATAAAAAGTCAAATGAAAATGTACCTCCCTGAAACAGGTTGACCGTTTTTCATAAAAATCACCGGCATAAAAAAGGTCAAAAAACGAACTAAAAATAGCATTACAATTTCGCGCACCTTCGGTGCAAGTTAGTTTTAAGCTTTGAAACATGAGTCCGAAAAAATAAAAAAACCCCGGTCAATGGCTTACCGGGGTGGTTTTTGCCGGGTTTACCGAATACGATCCACCGACTTTACCAGGCTTTCATCCCGCTTTATGGCCTTGTTGGCTAACTTGACAAAAACGATAGAAAGCACGGGTATCAGCCATAAGACATCCTTCTTCGAGAACGCTGTCCCTCCGGATGTAACGGCTTCGTAAATCCGTAAACCCGCCAATACAATCAAGGCAAAAATAATCAAATTATTGATAAGCATTTGCAACGGACGATTGGAATACAAAAAAATGTTGACAAACAAAACGGCCGATACGCCCGCCATTCCCCAATAATAAACATACTCGAACCGGTAAGCCCCGGCCGGTATTATATAATAAAAAGTTGCCGAGATCAATAGGGCTACCAGCATATAGAGGGTCTGAATTCTTTGAAGCATAAAATTTCACTTTTTTACAAAATTACTAAAATAGTATCTAACATCGAGAAATAAATTGCCTAAATTTGCGAGACCCGACCGAAACCATGCGCAGGAATCAGGAAAAATTGGTTTGTTATCACTGCGGATTGGAAATGCATCCGTCCGAAGCGGTATGGCATGATAACAAACCTTTTTGCTGTAACGGCTGTAAAACCGTCTATCAAATCCTCCATACCCACGACCTGACCCGATATTACCAAATCGTTGAAACGCCGGGAGTTAAAGTGGAAGAAATAGACGGAAAAGAAAGGTCCGCCAAATTTGCTTTTCTGGATAATGAAGAAATCGCCTCCAAAATATTGGAATTCGACGACGGAAAAACCAAAGTGGTTAATTTTTATGTCCCCAATATCCATTGTGCTTCATGTATTTGGGTATTGGAACATCTCGAAAAACTTAATCCGGGCATCCTGCATTCCGAAGTAAATTTCGCCACCAAAAATGTTCGCATTACCTATGACGGAGATAAAATTTCCTTACGCCGGGTAGCCGAACTGATGGATAGCATTGCTTATCCGCCGCATATCAGCTTGGAAAGTTTAGACAAACCCGAACCGAAAAAAGAAAACAAACTGCTGATACAATTGGGTATAGCCGGCTTTGCCTTCGGCA
>JAMONI010000338.1 GCA_027065935.1 Flavobacteriales bacterium
TTCGTTTCCGAATTCGTAAATGTGATTGGTGCACAACGAATTATGGGCCGCTACAGAGAGGCCTATCGAAGGATCGATTTGAGAGATCACATCCACCACCGTAACATATTCCTGATATGAAAATCCGCTTCCTCCGTATTTTTCGGGTACGGTCACACCCATAAAGCCGAGCTTTCCCAATTCTTTGAAGAGTTCGCGAGGAAAAATTTGTTTTTCGTCCCACTCTTTGTAATACGGTAAGATATTTTGCTTTGCAAAATCGCGAATGGCGTCCGCTATATGTTGTTGTTCTTCCGTCGGTTCGAATTGCCACATGGTAAATTAATTTAAGCGTAAATATAACACAATTCTTTCGTATTTGTCCCGGGGGAATCCTTCGATTTGTTTTAAATCTTCCAACGACTTGAATTTGCCTTTCAAACTTCGGTGTTCTACGATTTTTTCCGCCAAATCGAAATCGATATAGGGATTTTTTTGCAATTCCTGCATATCGGCTTTGTTCAGGTTTATGGTAAACTTTACCGGTGCCGGATTTTTTATTTCAAAATGTTGCCATAAGGCTTCATAAGCTTCGGGCGACAATGCATAAATGTCTTTCAGTTGTTCCTTAATCGTAAAGCCCCCGATTTTTTTTCGATAACGGACGATTCGTTTCGATAAAACTTCGCCGATGCCGTACACTTTTTTCAAATCTTCGGCGGTGGCCGTGTTGATATCTTTTTTCCGTATCGGTGGTTTTGACGATGCGTAATTTGGGGCCGAAGGTTTGTTGGTTTCGAAATTCCGGTAAGTAATTTTTATGTAAGGTTTCAATTTCTCATACAAGCTATCGGAAATGCCGGATATTTCTTTAAAGTGCCGTTTGCTTTTGAACCGTCCGCCCCGGCTCCTGAATGCTCTGATACGTTTCAATGCCGCGGCATCAATGCCCAATACGTAGGCCCGGTAATCGGATATATAATCCGGATTGAACGGATAGATTCGTGGTTTTTGGATGGAATCGTATATACGCTCCAGCGAATCCAGTCTTTTGATTTCCACACTGTCGATCTGAAAAGCTACGGGTTGATTGTTTTCATATAAATATCCCGCAAACCGGTAAGCGCTCCATAACCACAACAACAAACCCGTCCATAATAATCCCGTTCGGTACCGGGCGCCGGGAGTGATGCGGCCGAGCCATGACATAGCCTATTTTTTATGCTTGGATTTGATGGCGTTGAGGTATCTGCGCAGTTCTTCTTTAACTTCGGGCGCCAAGATGATAATTCCTATCATATTGGGAAATACCATGGCAAATATCATGGCGTCGGAAAAATCCAAAACGGAGCCCAATTGCACCGATGCGCCCAAGACCACAAAGAACAAGAACAACAACTTATAAACCAAGTCCATTTTTTTTCCGCGACCGAAAAGGAACTTCCATCCTTGCAAACCGTAATAGGACCAAGACAACATGGTGCTGAATGCAAACAGTATTACGGCTACGGTCAGAATGATGGAAAAATGCGGCAATACCGAATCGAAGGCCCGGGCGGTGAGTTCCACCCCTTCGATTTGTTCGCCGTATTTGAACAAACCGTATTTGATATTGGTGATAATAAGCACCAAAGCGGTCATGGTACAAATTAAGACGGTATCGATAAAAGGCTCCAACAAAGCTACGATTCCTTCACTGGCCGGATACTTGGTTTTTACCGCAGAGTGGGCGATGGCCGCCGACCCCACACCGGCTTCGTTGGAAAAGGTTCCCCTGCGGAATCCCATAATCATCACACCAATAAATCCGCCCAATCCCGCCTCAGGGGTAAAGGCACCCTTAATAATGAGTGAAATGGCTTCGGGAATCAATTTGTAATGAAAAACCAAGATAATCAATGCGGCTCCTACATACAAAACGGCCATAAACGGCACTATTTTTTCGGCCACTTTGCCTATGCGCTTGATACCTCCTATGATCACGATGCCGACAAACAGGGCTAATACCATTCCGAAGACGATTTTTACATTGGGATTTTGAATGCCGAAAAGTTCTATGAATTGCGCCGTGGCTTGGTTGGCCTGAAACATGTTTCCGCCGCCGAACGAACCGCCCACTACCATAACGGCAAAAAATCCGGCCAAAAATCTACCCAAAGTTCCGTGTCCCATTTTGGCCAACCCTTTTTTCAGATAATACATCGGTCCGCCGAAAACCGTTCCGTCGGGACCTATGTCGCGATATTTTACTCCCAAGGTGCATTCGGTAAATTTGGATGCCATGCCCAATAGTCCGGCCAAAATCATCCAAAAGGTGGCACCGGGACCTCCCAAAGCAATGGCAACCGCCACACCCGCAATATTTCCCAAACCGACCGTAGCGGACAAAGCGGCCGAAAGCGCTTGAAAATGTGAAACCTCTCCGTGATGTTCACCTTCAATTTTAATGGTTTCGGGTATGTCTTCATGAAGGGTCGGTGTGGGATCACCGTAAACGGGCATGGAGTCGTGGTGGTCGAAATCGTCGTATTTGCCGGCCACCACTTCCAAGGACGTTTTGAACAGCTTAAACTGAGGCAAACCGAAATATACCGTAAAATACAAACCGCCCAAAATCAAAATAATCAACACAAGCGGTACATCCAGCCCGCCCAAGGGGATGGAGTAAAAAATAATGCTTACCCACCAATCCGAAACGGGCTTGAACGATTGATCGATCTTATCGGCAAGGGAGGGTTCTTCTTGTGCGTTTAATGAAAAAAATGAAAAAAACAACAAGCTTGCATAAAGTAACTTCCTTATCATACCACTATTTTTAAAAACGATTGATAAATATAGAAAAAAAATTATTACTTTTTGAAACCGCCCTTGATTTCGTTACCGGCTTATTTCCATTGCCAGGTTTCAATCAGGTGTTTGACATCCGCCTTGAGGTATTCCAAAGGCGGCCGAATACTGTCGTAATTGGGAACGGCTCGAAAATACAACGAACCGGTAACAAAATGGCGACTGCTGTCCGTAATGTGAAATTGTAGCGGTGAAGCGGCATTTCCCGTGACATAATTTATCCGGGCATATACACGAGCGCCGGGATTGTTATAATCTTCATAATAAAAATCATCGGCTTTTACGGCGTGTTTGTAGGTAAGTTTTTCCGCATCGACGAGTAATTGTTTCAGGTTGTTATGCACGGGCGAATAAGTAAAATGAATGCGCGCTTTCATATGGGGATAATACAGGTTGAACGTGGAATCGGATGTTATTTCCGTTCGGGCGAAAACGGATTTTTCAAAAACCAAAGGAAATTTTTCGGAAAACATTTCGTAGGCGTTAGGCGGATATTCCAAGCGTAAATAGGCTTCGGGCTTGGGAGTATAATCTTCCCGTTCACAGGCTAACAAAATGAATATCAATCCGATAAAACCAAGCAAGTTTCTCATTTTTTGACCGGTTTTACCAAGATTTTGTCCAAACGGTTTTTATCGATTTCCTTGATAACGAACTCGAATCCGTCGAAGCGGATTTTGTCGTTTATGCGCGGGAAGGTTCCGTTTTGTTCCAAAATAAAGCCGGCCAAGCTTTCCGAAGGTCCTTTGGCTTTTTCAAACAGGTCGATACGTTCGTCGTCAAGGTCCATATATTTGTAAAAGTCTTTAAGGGGCGTTTTACCTTCAAAAACATAGGTGTGGGCATTCATTTTTTTGAACGGCAGGGTTTCTTTATCGTGTTCGTCGCGTATTTCTTCACCCAACACTTCTTCTATAACGTCTTCGAGAGTAACGATGCCCGACGTCCCTCCGTATTCATCCACTACAACGGCCAAATGCATTCGTTTTTTTTGAAATTCCTTGAGCAAGTCGTCCAATTTGATATTTTCCGGTACAAAGAAAGCCGGACGTACGATTTTCGTCCAATCGAAGTTATCTTTGTCCAAGTGCGGAATTAAATCTTTGGCAAACAAAATGCCTTTTATATGATCCAAATCGCCGTTGTACACGGGGATCCGGGAAAAACCCTTTTCTTTGATTTTTTTTACGACCGATTTCAAATCCTCTTCATCCGACAGGGCAAATACATCCAATCTCGGCTTCATGATTTGTTTGGCTTCGGTGTCGCCGAAACGTAATATGCCGCTTAATATCCGTTTTTCTTCCTGTGTGGCTTCGTCTTCGGTTATTTCGAGTACTTTGCTTAGATCGTCGCGGGAAAAGAGTTGGTTTTCCACATTCAGATGTTTTTCCAACCGGTCGGTGATTTTTACCATGGGAATCACGAGGGCCGAAAAAATTTTTTGGAAAAACCGAAGTAGCGGAGCCGTTTTTCGGGCAAAACCCAAGTCGTTTTTGGTGGCAAACACTTTGGGTAAGATTTCGCCGAAAAACAAAATGACGGCCGTAATCAAAATCACTTCCACAAAGAAACGAAGGGTTTCGCTGACTCCGGTCATTAAGCGGGCGGCGATGTAGGATGACAATACCACAATGGTGATATTGATAAAATTGTTGGCTACCAAAATGGTGGCCAATAGTTTTTGCGGATGTTTGAGTAATTTGTCGATATTTTTACGCTCGCTTGCCGTTTCTTTACCCCGCGGTTTTTCCTTAAGTTGAAAAAACGCCACTTCCGATCCTGAAATTAAAGCAGAAAGTATCAGAAGAAATACGATAATCAGAAGATACCAAACAAGATGCCAATCCTGAAGCGGTACGGTATCGCTATCCATGGTTTGAAAGGGTTATTTTTTAGAAAGGCAAATCGTCATCCGTATTATCTTCGGAAGAAGAAGGGGTGTCCGGCACGTTTTCCGGGGCCTCGGGCGATGCACCGGGTTGGGCGGCTTGACCGGCAGGCTTGGGTGACAGGAAGGTGAACTGTTGGACGTGAATTTCCGTAAAATATCTTTTGTTACCTTCTTTATCGGTATATTCTCGCGTACGGATTTTTCCTTCGATGTATAATTTGTCTCCTTTTCGTACGTAATTTTTAAAAATTTCCGCCACTTGATTTCTCGCTACGATGTTGTGCCATTCGGTACGTTCCTGACGTTCACCGTTCCGATCGCGGTAAACTTCCGAAGTGGCCAAAGGAAAACGGGCTACCAAAGATTTGTCGTCGAAATAATGCACTTCAACGTCTTTGCCTACGTTACCTATTAAAATTACTTTGTTTAAAGTTCCGTTCATATAATTGTTGTAAGCGTTTTTACGTTTCAAAGTTAGGTATATTTACGAAATCTTCCAAAATCCGCCGCATGACTACCGGAAAAGCCATTGCCCGGATACTTTCCGAATCGAAGTATTGTACATCAGATAATTTGGTCGTCGTGAGCCAAAAATGCAGGTACAGGTCTTGATGTGTAAGTTTGTGCTTAACGCTTGTTATAAATTGCACTTGATGAGGTTTTAAACGAAATTTTTTTTCGAAAGTTTGTAAAATTTCTTTTTGGGTCAATTCTTTTTCACTTTCCACCGAAGGAAACTCGTATAATCCGCGCCAAATGTCATCGGCGGTGCGCTTACGGGCCGAAATGCCTTGCGATGTAATGGAAACGAGATAATGGAAATACCGTTTTCGGGACGGTTTTTTGGCCTTTTTAACCGGCAATTTTTCCGGTTTTCCAGAAGCGAAAGCCATGCAGTAATTTCGAGCGGGACATTTGGTGCAATCGGGATTTTTGGGCAGGCATTGCAAAGCGCCGAATTCCATGAGGCTTTGGTTGTGCAGAGCGGGGCGGGAACGGTCTAAAAAAAGGTCTGCCGCTTGTTGAAACAGCTTAATGCCCCGGCTCGAATTGACCGGTTCGCGAATATGGAAAAGCCGAGCCAACACACGATGCACGTTTCCGTCGGCTACGGC
>JAMONI010000339.1 GCA_027065935.1 Flavobacteriales bacterium
ACTGGCCGCAACAAAATTTTTCGACTTCGCCTTTACCCCGTTTCTGACGACGGGTTTTACTTTGCTTAATGCATCTTCACGTACGTAAGGAAGCTCGAGCATCGTAACAACAGCCGTCCACCTGCTTACGGCATGTCCGCCCGCCAAAATTAAAAAACCCGTCCGGTAACCGCTTGAAGGAAGAATATCCGAAAGTGCATAAAATTTCAAGGCCAATACTCCCAATAGCGCTATAACACCGTAGGTACCTATCCGGCTGTCTTTCATTATCTCGAGTATTTGCTCCTTGTTCCATCCGCCGCCCAACCCGTCGGCCGTGTCGGCCAAGCCGTCTTCGTGAAAAGCTCCCGTAAACACAATCCCCGTCCCGACGGATAACAAAACGGCCGTTTCGGCGGTAAGAAAAGACACCGCTGCATAAAAAACCGACGCAGTCAAACCTCCCGTTATCAAGCCTATTAAAGGGAAGTAACGAACGGAATTGCGAAGCATTTCGTCCGAAAAATTCAGCTTTACCTTACAAGGAAATCGCGTATAGAACATCAAAGCCGTGCAAAAAATACGGAATTCTTTTTTCATTGTTTTCGCTTATCCACGCCGGCTGTTTCGAAACTGGCCATCCGGTTCAAAAAATTGACGGACGCTTGCACCAAAGGATAGGCCAGCGCCGCCCCCGTTCCTTCACCCAAACGCAAGCCCAAATTCAACAACGGACGGACCTTGAAATGCTTGAGCATCAAATGATGTCCGTTTTCACCGGATCGATGTGAAAAAATGACGTTTTGCATCACCCGGGGATTGACGGCCCGTGCAATCAACAAAGCGGCGCTTACGATAAATCCGTCGATTAAAATTACAAAATTTCGCTCGTATGCTTTCAATATACCGCCCGTTATCATGGCGATTTCAAAACCGCCGAAGGTTTGTAAAACTTCTACCGGATTATCCGGGGAAACCCGGTGTTTTTCCGAAACTTTTTTTAATATCTCCGCTTTCCGTCGAACACCCGCTTTGTCCAAGCCCGTACCGCTTCCCACACATTTTTCCACCGGAAGATGTAACATACGGCTCATGATGAGTGCGGCGGACGAAGTATTGCCTATACCCATCTCACCGAAGCCTATCACATTACTTCCTTCACGGTAAAGATTTTCCACAATTTCCTTTCCTTTGTCGAGCGCCCGCATTACTTGCGCTTCGGTCATGGCCGGTTCGTTCAGGTAGTTCCGCGTACCGTAAGCAATCTTGGCCCGGACGAGCCGGGGATGCGGCGAAAAATCATGTTTCACTCCGGCATCCACCACCATCACTTCCATTCCGTTTTGTTCGGCAAAAACGTTTATCGCCGCTCCGCCCGAAAGAAAATTATACACCATTTGCCAAGTTACGTCTTGCGGATACGGATTCACCAGGCCGTCTTCGGCAATTCCGTGATCACCGGCAAACAGGCAAATAACCGGTTTCCTTAGGTCCGGAGTCAAGGTTTTTTGAATAAGCCCGACTTGCAAAGCCACTTCTTCCAATCGCCCCAGCGCACCGATGGGCTTGGTTTTCGTGTCGATTTTATGAATCAAGCGTTCCTTTAATTCTTTTTCGCTCATACAACTATTTTATTTTGTGCGCTATTCCGGCCACCATCAAATAGACTTCATCGGACTTCGATGCAATATATTGATTCATCCAACCTTGCAAATCGGTGAATTTCCTTCCGGTTTCGGTTTGCGCGTGCAAACTCATTCCCACTTCGTTGCTGATAACGTAAAGTTCCATATCTTTTTGAATAAACTTATCCCATTCTTGTTTGGCTTGTGACAAAGTGACTTCCGCATCATAATCATTGTCGATAAAAAAATTGGTCAACCAAAGCGTAACACAATCCAGCACGACCACACTTTTGCCGGGTATATGCAGTGAAGAAATATATTTTTCTTCTTCTATCGTGGTCCAATGCGGACCTCTATCCTGTTGATGACGTATAATGCGTTTTCTAAAATCCTCGTCCCATATCCGGGCCGTTGCGATATAAACGGGATGTTCGGACCTTAGTTCCGCTTGCCTTACGGCATATCCGCTCTTCCCCGAACGTTGTCCTCCCAGTATAAAAACCGATTTGCTCATTTTCAAAATCCAAATATAAGCATTCCCGTCGGGTTGATAAAGTTTATTTTGAAATACGGAAAGGTTGCGGATTCTTTGGTTTTCCCGATATTCTCAAAGCGATTTATCCGGTTTTCGTCAATACGTCGTAAGTTTGTGAGGCGATTTCCCGTTCTTCGTCGGTGGGGATCACCATGATTTGCACACGCGAACGTTCTGCATGTATAATCCCTTTGAACCGTTCCGGATTTTTATTTTTTTCTTCATCCAAAAACAGGCCCGTGTAGTCCGAATTTTCACAAACTTTTTTTCTTATCAACATAGAATGTTCGCCGACGCCCGCCGTAAACACCAATACGTCCAATCCGTTCATCAGGGCCGTGAAGGCGCCGATATATTTTTTTATCCGCTTCACGTACATTTCAACGGCCAATACGGCGTTTTTATCCCCCGTTTCATATAAGCGTTCCACTTCACGCATATCGTTAGACCCCGCCAAAGCGCTTAGTCCGCTTTCTTTATTCAAAACACGGGAAATTTCCCCGGCGGTCATCCCTTGTTCCATCCAATACAACAACACGGACGGATCCACATCACCGCTCCTTGTTCCCATAATCAATCCCGGTAAAGGGCCGAAGCCCATGGAATGTGCCACGCTTTTTCCGTCCGCTACGGCCGTGGCGCTTGCCCCGTTGCCCAAATGAAGACTGATTATTTTCAGGGACGTCCGCCCGGTGATTTCCGCTACTTTTTTGGCTATGTAAGAATGGCTTATGCCGTGAAATCCGTATTGCCGGATGCCTTGTTTGTAAAATACTTCGGGAATGGCATAGCGATGTTCGCTTTGGGGAATGCTTTGGTGAAAAGCCGTATCGAATACGGCCACTTGAGGCGTACCGGGAAAAAACTTTTCCGCCGCCGCTATCCCCGACAAATTGGGCGGATTATGTAATGGCGCCAAACCGAACAGGGATTTGATTTTCAATTTTACCCGATCCGTTATCCTTACCGGTTCGACAAACTCGTTTCCTCCGTGAACCACACGGTGACCTACCGCATTCACTTCCCATTCGGAATGCCGGTTTAAGTAATCTTTTAACTTTTTCAAAGCTTCCACATGGGAAGGTAAGCTCCCCTCAAATATTTCGTCCCCGAAGTGTATTTTACCTTTTCCCGGTTCTCCGATACGTTCCGCCAATCCCTTGGTTAGAACCTCTCCCGAAGGCATGGCTATCAATTGCCATTTTAACGACGAACTTCCCGCATTGAGCACAAGAATATGCATACCCGAGTTTTATGATAATTCTTCGGATTTTTCCACCACGGGTAAGAAAATACGGGCCAGCCGGTGTTTGGATAATACATCTTTCAAAGCATCCGGCGGAATAATTCGTTCGTTTTTCAACAAATCAACCAATCCCAATAAGGCTTTGCTTTTCGGATTGACCAACTTGCCGTATGGCCGGACAATGGTTTCTTTTACCTCCGCTTCCCATTTATCTTGCAATGAAACATCCAGATAAACTTTGGTGCGCGGGGTCAAACGGTTTTTTATTTTGTGCAAACCGTCTTCGGTCACTATTACGGCGTAATCGGGGTCGAGCAGTCCCGTATAATGAATTTCCTCTTTATCCAAAATCACTTCGGCTACCGAAAATCCGGTGCCTACCGTAATGGGATATTCACCTTTCATGGTGGTATTTAATCCCGCTTTGATACCGGCCGTGGCCAAAAACTTGCCGACGGACTGCACCCCGCCTCCGGCCGAGCCGGCCACTATAATTCCCGTTCGTTTTTCAATATAAGACGAATATTCGGGTGTGATAACATCGCGCTCCGGATCAAACAACGGACGACCCGGTCGCGAACCAATGCGGGTGGGCGGGCGCAGGTTTTCATATTCCTCTTCGGGTTCTAAAACTTCAAGAAATTCGGGTAACTTTTTAAAGGCATAAGAAGTACACAAACTGGCGATTTCCACGATGGAAAATCCCTCGGTCTGCACGGCTTTTTTCAAGTAAGACGCCATTTGCTTGGGGGTATTGACCCGGGCGGCATAACGCGCCCCCGAAGCATGCGCCAATTTTACTATATCGAAAGGCGGTACATCTTTTTCAAAGTCGATGATTTCCTTATACTTTTGTGTGGTTAATCCGCTGATTTGACCGCCGGTCATTCCATACACTAAATTGTTGAGTAAAATCAAAGTCATATCCACATTACGGCGCGCCGCTTCCAAAATATGTTGCAATCCTATGGTGGCACCGCCGTCACCGATAAAAGTTATCACTTTCTTGCCCGGCTTGTCGTTCAGTCCCATAGCGACTCCCAATCCCAAAGCCGGAGCACGGCCGTGCAAGCCGTGAATCGTATGCGTGGCAAACAGCGGGTCGATTAGACCGCTACATCCGATATCACTGACGATTACCAAATCCTCGGGCTTATATCCCAAGTCTTGCAATACATTGGCCAATTGTCTTATGGCGACTCCGTGTCCGCATCCCGGACAAAACGGAAATTTCTTTCCGGTTAATATTTTTTCTTTGGTTTCAATCATAACAAACGGATTTTAATTGGATACCTTTCGGACAATTTCTTCGGGCGTAATCATACTTCCGATTTTATTGATGCTAACATGATGAGACTCCGCTTTTTCGCCGAACAAGATTTCTTTATATTGCCCCGTTAAGTTTTCTTCGGCAAAATATACTTTATCGTATTTTCCGATTATATCATAGATTTCGTCCGCTACGGGCAATAATGTCTTTACGATAAGTACATCCACGGCTTCGCCCCGTTTTTTCAATGCTTTTACGGCATCGCGAACCGCTTCGGCGGTAATGCCCCAAGTGACTATTAATTTTCGGGCTTTTCCTTCGGATTGTTGCCAATCGTAAAACAAATAATCGTCCATATTTTCAACCAGCTTGCGGCGTAAACGTTTGGCATTTTCCAAAGCTTCGGGTTCGGCTTTTCGTATGTTGCCGTCCTGATCGTGGGTGGAAGCCGTAATTCTTGTCAAATATTCGTCATTTCCCAGCGGTATATAAGGCGGTGTGAGATTTTTGCCCGGTTTGTAAGGTTTAAACTCTCCTTCCACTTTCGTATCGGGATGCACTTTTTCGATGGGGTCGAGTAATTCCAAGTCGAATGCCTTTTGGGTCATAATCATTTCCTTGGATGTCAAAAAGAACACCGGAGTACGGTATTTCACCGCCGTTTCCAGGGCTTTGGCCGCCAAATGCCAAATGTCCGTAAAGTCCGAAGGACTAAATACGGGCACCGGATATCCGCCGGAAATAATTCCTTTCAACAGCATCAGGTCGCCTTGTGCACCCGTGGTGGCCGAGCCGGTACTTGGACCCAAACGTTGGGTCAGAATTATTACCATGGGCAACTCCATAGCGTAGGCCATGTTGATACTTTCCACCATCAAGGCGATTCCGGGAAAAGCACTGGAAGTAACGGGCACCTTTCCGGCAGCGGACATTCCGGCCATCCATTGCAAAGTGGTTATTTCATCGGGTGCCGCCAAAAATACAGGCATACGCTGCTTGGCATAGGCATACATCAGATTGGACGGCGTAATGGG
>JAMONI010000340.1 GCA_027065935.1 Flavobacteriales bacterium
ACGTAAAAAAAGCCATCAACATGTTCGATAATCCTTCCATTAAAGTCCCGGTATTGGGAATCATTGAAAACATGGCATATTTTCAACCTGCCGAATGCCCCGAAAACAAATACTACCTCTTCGGGCGCGACGGCGGAAAAAACTTGGCACGAAGCTTCAACCTGGCTTTTCTCGGTGAAGTCCCCATAGTGCAAAGTATTCGTGAAGCCGGTGACGCAGGACGCCCTTCAGCCCTTCAGGAAAACACCCGACTTGCCGAAATATGGGATGAAATCACACGAAATGTAGTGGAAAAAACCGTAGAACGAAACAAAAAATTGCCCCCTACCGAAAAAATCAAAATTACCAACCAAGCAGGTTGCACCGTTAAGTAATTTTTACTAACTTGTTAACCCGCTTCAACCTTTCGTAAAAATGTCTGCCAACCGCAAAGAAAAACTCAAAAAGGCCTTGGAAGAAATCCGCCCTTTCTTGCGAAAAGACGGTGGTGATTTGCGTGTCGTAAAATTAGAAGAAAAAAAACTCACCATACAATTTTTGGGCAATTGCATGCATTGTTCCATTAAAGGAATGACCCTGAAAAACGGTATCAGATATATCGTCAACAAATATTTACCCGAAATTGAAGAAATCGAAGAAATTCAAACACTATGAACGCACTGGATTTAATAAAAGGCAGATTCGACAACCAATTCAGCGACAAGCTCATCGAATTCCTCGCCGAAAAATCACTGGTTTTTCCTACCGTAAAAGGACAAAACATCATCAAAAAAGGAATGCCGTTCAACTACATGGTACTGGTCATCAACGGTACCTTAAAAGTACTGCGAAAAGATGAAAACGGACACGAACACGTCCTGTTCTACCTCAAAGAAGGCGATGCCTGTAGCGAAACATTCACACTGTGTGATGACGATAAGCGTGAAGTGGACCTCATCACCGAAAAAGACGGCATCATCCTCCTGATTCCCCAAAAACTTATGGACCAACTCATGGGAGAGTTTCCCGACTGGAGAAAATTCGTCCTCAAAAAATTCGGCGAACGTATCAAAGAGTTTCTCCACACACTCGATACCATTACCTTTAAAAACTTGGACGAAAGACTATTGAAATACCTGAAAGACAAAGCCCAAATCTCCAAATCCAACATCATCAAAGTCACGCATCAAAGCATCGCCGACGATTTGGCCACCTCACGCGTGGTAATTTCCCGGCTACTGAAAATGTTTGAACGAAAAGGCTTGTTGAAACTCTCGCGAAACAAAATCGAGTTGATCAACGTATGATCGTTTTTACCCTTCGGAAAAACATCCGTAACACCGTTAAAAAACTAAAAGAGGCGGGAAAAACCATAGGATTTGTACCCACTATGGGGGCATTACATCCCGGGCATTTGGCCTTAGTCAAAAAATCCCTTGAAGAAAACCATAGGACCGTAGTGAGTATCTTTGTCAATCCTACCCAATTCGACAACCCCGACGATCTGGCCAAATACCCCCGCATTTTGGAACGGGATTTGCATTTACTTGAACAAACGGATAAAGATTTGCTCGTTTATCTACCACTTGCCGAAGATTTATACGAAGGCAATGTCAAAGCCAAATCTTTTGACCACGGCGGATTGGACCGGGTCATGGAAGGTGCTTATCGACGAGGACACTTCGACGGAGTGGCTACGGTGGTAAGCTTGCTTTTCGATGCCGTACAACCGCACCGGGCTTATTTCGGAGAAAAAGATTTTCAACAACTGCAAATCATACGCCGGTTGGTAGAATCCCAAAATTATCCGGTTGACATCCGCCCCGTTCCCATCCATAGAGAAAAAGACGGATTGGCAATGAGTTCCCGGAATTTACGCCTCACCGAACCCATGCGCAAGGAAGCGCCGTTTATATATCAAACTCTGTTAAAAGCGAAAGAAATGGCCGAAAAAGGAATGAAACCCGACCTAATCAAAGAAAACATTTCCCTGCTGTATGAAAAATCCCCTTTACGTTTGGAATATTTTGAAATCGCCGACGAAGAACACTTACGCCCCGCCGAAAACTTTGAACCCGGTAAAAATTATCGTGCTTTTATTGCCGCTTATGCCGGCGACATTCGTCTTATTGACAATTTACGCATAAAATAATTATCTTGCGCTTATGAAAATCGAAGTACTCAAGTCGAAAATACATCGCGTACGTGTTACCGGTGCCGATCTGAATTACATCGGCAGTATCACCATAGACCCCGACTTAATGGAAGCCGCCAACATCATCGCGGGCGAGAAAGTGCAAATCGTTAATGTGAATAACGGCGAACGTTTGGAAACCTATGTCATCGAAGGAACAAGAGGAAGCGGCGAAATCACACTCAACGGGCCGGCGGCCCGCAAAGTGCAAAAAGGCGATATCATCATCATCATCTCTTATGCCCTTCTCGATTTTGAAGAAGCCAAAAACTTCAAGCCCGCCATTATCTTTCCCGACGAAAGAACGAATAAACTCACTTGATTTTGAAAAAAACACTCAAAATTTTATTGCCGTTAGTCTTCGGCGTTGGTGTTTTATTTCTCTTTTTGCGCGGTTTTTCCGAACAGCAGTATCAAAATGTCATAACAAGTATTCGCCGGGCCGACATACGCCTTATCGTATTGTCAGTATTGCTCGGATTGCTCAGTCACATTATCAGGGCGGTCAGGTGGAAATACCTTTTGGAACCTTTTGCCGGAAAAAGACCGAAAACTTGGAACCTAATCTTTGCGGTGGGGCTTTCTTACCTGGTTAATTTGGGCATTCCACGCAGCGGCGAAGTAGCCCGTGCCTTAACCGTTGCCAAATATGAAAACCTGCCCTTTGCCCGGGTTATGGGGACCGTCATCACCGAGCGCATTGTGGATACGATTATTTTACTCCTTTTTGTTTTGGCAGGACTTTGGGTGGAGTTCGACATGATTTCCGGTTATCTCGATCAGTATTATCAAAACCTTCCCAAAGGCAAGTGGTTTATTCTTCTTTTAAGTTTGACGATACTTCTTTGGGCGGGATTTATTTTCACCATCAAGTCCGAATCCGTTTTGGCTCGAAAAATCAAAAACTTTATGGCTGAAATCAAAAACGGCGTTTTCAGCATTATACGTTCCCGGCACAAAACGGCTTTCTTTATTCAAACCTTTTTGATTTGGTTTTTATACGTGTTGATGTTGTATGTGGTGATGTTGGCCTTTGACGAGACTAAAGGTTTACCTTCGGGAGCGGTACTGCTATCCTTTGTAACGGGAAGTTTAAGCATTGTGTTGAGCAACGGCGGTATCGGCACGTATCCTGTTTTTGTGACCGAGACTTTATTGCTTTACGGAGTAAGCAAAGACGGAGGATTTGCCTTTTCACTCACCATGTGGTCGGCCCAAACGCTTGTATTGATTCTTTTCGGTATCGTCAGTATGATGATGCTTCCGGCGGTTAATCGAAAAAATGCAAATTCTCAAGCAAATGCCTGATACTTTTATACATTCTGCCTTCGGAATCGCTCATAACATCCTCTTTGGAGCGCCAAGCCACCTTTTCAATACCTTCGATTTTTTGCGGTTCAATAACCGATTGTGACGAGGCTTTCATCAAATACCAATGGGTGATTTTCATTTTTCGCCGGCCTTCTTCCTTATATATGTGGATAGTATCTTGTAAATAGTTAACCAAATTCAATTCTTTCAATCCGCATTCTTCTTGCACTTCCCTTACGGCCGTCTGTCCGGCATCTTCACCCGCTTCCATCTTTCCTTTGGGCAAATCCCAAACGCCCCGGCGATAAATAAAAAGCACCTCTCCTTTTTCGTTAACTACGATTCCGCCCGCACCTTCGATCAGGTCGAAATATTTTTCCAAATCATTAAGTGCATCCTCCGGCTTGGGGTGGTAGAGGTAAACCCGCTTCAAATCTTCTTTTTTTATTTTGCTGACAAGAACCGGAATCACGGTAAACTCGTAATGGTACAGATGTCCCTTATCCTGAAGCCTGTCGGTCAATATCAATTCGCGATCTTCAAGATAAAGGATGATTTCCATGATGACGCTATTAGGGTTTATTTGCCTGTAAAATTCGCCTTCCGGCGTTCGACGAATGCGGCGGTACCTTCGCGAAAATCTTCCGAGGCGAAAGCTTGCCCGAACAAATCGCTTTCTTTTTGCAACCCGCTGTCGTCGTATGCCGCATTGACGGCCTCAATGGCTAACCCCACGGCTACGGGAGCGTTTTTCATGATGGCTTCGGCCGTTTCAACCGCACTGTCCAAGAGTTTTTCAAGCGGCACCACATCACTTACCAATCCGTATTCGTATGCCTTCCGTGCATCAATCATTTTGGCCGTTAAAATCATCTCCATAGCCCGGCCTTTACCGATATGACGGGCCAAACGTTGGGTACCTCCGTAACCGGGAATAACCCCCAACGACACTTCGGGCAATCCCATTTTGGCATTTTCCGACGCTATGCGAATGTGTGAAGCCAAAGCCAGTTCCAATCCGCCGCCCAACGCATATCCGTTGATAGCGGCAATTACGGGGGTGTGCATTTTTTCCACATAACTGAACAAAAGCCTTTGGCCTTCTTCCGAAAGTTTCTTTCCTTCTTCGGGCGTAAAGTGCATAAATTCTTTAATATCCGCTCCGGCCACAAAAGCTTTTTCGCCGCTTCCCATCAAAATTACCGCACGTATGTTCGTATCGCTCTCGGCTGCGTTCAGGGCCCGGTGAAGTTCCCCTATCACTTCCCGGTTCAGGGCGTTGAGTTGTTTGGGACGATTTATGGTGATAAGTTGCAAGCGATCGGATAAGTTTTTTACTATTAAATTTTTATAAGCCATTTTCATAAGTTTTTACGGGTAAAATTAAAATAAATTTCGTTCCTTTACCCTGATTTGTCTCAATAACTATGTCTCCTTCGTGGCTTTCTATAATGCGTTTTACGATGGAAAGCCCCAAGCCCGTTCCGGATGATTTGGTGGTGAATTTGGGCTCGAAAATGCGCGCCAGGATTTCGTCCGGGATGCCCGTGCCGTTGTCTTCTATTTCGATAAATACTTTGGATTGCAAGCGATAAACTTTTACCGTAATTTGAATTTGCTCGTCATCTCTGGCCGCCTGAACGGCATTCCGGATGATGTTAATCAGCGCCTGTTTGATGCGGGTTTTGTCGAAAAACGTATAAATCTCCTCTTCTGCGGCTTCCCAGCTGACATTTTGGGGGAAGAGCAGTACGGTATTTTTTACGGTTTCCACGATATTGCCGTATTGCAAATCCAAATCGGAGATTTTGGTATAATCGGAAAAGGATTGTGCGATTTTGTTCAATACTTCCACTTGGTCGAGCATCATTTCACCGAATTGTTTTACTTTTTCCGCATTATCGGGGTCGTCGGGACGGTAGGTTTGCATAAAATGTTCGATGCTCAAACGCATCGGGGTCAAAGGGTTTTTGATTTCGTGCGCCACCTGACGTGCCATCTCGCCCCAAGCCGATTCCTTTTCCATCTTTATCAAGCGCTTGGTACTGGCTTCGAGTTTTTCCACCATCAAATTATACGACTCAATCAAAGGCTCCAGTTCGCCGGGAATGTTTTCCACATATAGTTTTTGATTATGTTGTTCGATATCGGTTTCTTTTAATTTATCACTGATGATGGATAAACTCTTGGTGATGTT
>JAMONI010000341.1 GCA_027065935.1 Flavobacteriales bacterium
TTCCCCGAACTCACTCGAGCCGATACCATGCTGACGGTGCAATGGGACGAAGCCTTGGATGTGGAAACTCAAAAACGCCTTATCGATAGTTTGTTGCGCAAACATCCTGACGTGGCGGAATACATGGCTTACATAGGCAAGCAGGATTTTTTATTGCAGCGCGACATGATTCAAGATCCGGCCGAAAGTCAAGTTTATGTCCGTTTTTCTTCGTCTGCAAAACGCCGTCGGTTCGAAGATTGGCTTTCATATCAACCGGTTACGGGTATGCATTTTTCTTTTCGGCCGCCCGGCAATGTCTTTTATTATATTTTCGGCAACCCTGAATCCGGCAAAGCATTCAAACTGTATTCCCGTTCGGAAAACCGGTTGCCCCCGCCCGGTTCTCTGCTTCGTTGGACGAGCCGTTTTCCCGGACTTGAAGTTCCTCTGCAGGAAGTGCGAAGCATTCGCATCAAACCCGATAAGTTATTGTTTTATGACATACCCTACGAACGGCTGAAAATGAGCTTGCAAAGTCTGTTGGAATCCTACACGGTGGACCAGATGAAAAACGAAAAAGAATATGTTCCCATCCGCTTACGCACGACCGGTGGTGATTTCTACGAAAAGTTTCGCAAAACTTATGTGTACAGCCGAAACGGAAAACAGGTTCCGCTAAGTGTGTTGGCGGAAATTCGAACGCGCAGCGATTGGAAAAAAATCACGGCCGATCGCAAAGGGGAATATTTGGCCTACACGCCGCCTTCGGAAATGACGGAGGAAAGTATAAAAAAAACCATCCGGGAAAGTCCGTTTATAATGGTACCGGCCCATTCTGGACAAAGGAAACTTTTCAAAGAATTGATATGGGTTACCGGTGTGGCGCTAGTGTTGTTATATTTAATTATGGCCGCCCAATTCGAATCCTTATGGCAACCGCTTATTATCCTGTTGGAAATTCCTGTCAACACGGGTTTTGCTTTGTTGGTGCTATCCCTGTCGGGCAATTCCGTCAACATCATGTCGCTCATCGGTCTGATTGTGATGAGCGGTATCGTGGTGAACGACAGTATTCTGAAAATTCATACCGTAAATCTCTTATTGCGTGGCGGACTACCTTTGGAACAAGCGGTTCACGAGGCCGGAAAAATCCGGCTCAAACCTATATTAATGACTACTTTTACCACCGTTTTTGCTCTGTTGCCCGTGTTGTTTATGCAAGGTATGGGCGCCGAGTTGCAGAAACCTTTGGCTTGGGTGGTTACGGGCGGTCTTTTGGCCGGAACCTTTGTCAGCCTGTTTTTTATTCCGTCGGCTTACAAGTTTTTTTACCGTATGTTTGAAAAACATAGCGTATGAAATACCGTTTCTTCTTGATATTGTTGTGGGTATGGACGATAGTCGCTTCACAAGAAGCTTGGACCTTGGAGCGTTGTTTGCACCGTGCCATGACACATCATCCCGAATTAAACGCCCGCCGTTTGGCGGCGTTGAGCGATTCGTTACGATGGCAACTAAGCCGTGCCGATCGATGGCCCCGTGCCGAATGGACCATAGGGCAAGGTTTTCAGTTGGGCGAAACCTTCAACGTATCCACCGGTGTGGGACAACGCAAAAGCAGTTACACTTCTTATAATTTGAGCATTCAAACCGTCGTGTTTGAAGGTTTGGCCAAGACCCGTCAAATGCATTATTACGACGCGTTGCGCCGCAAAAGCCGGATTGAAGTTTCGGAAACGGCTTGGCAATTGCAATCCGAAATCATTACCTTGTTTTATCAATTGCTTTATGATGCCGAAAGTCTCGACATACAAAATGAATTACTTCAAATCCAAACACAAATCACCCGGATTGCCGGAAAGCTTTATAATGAACACTTACGCCCGTATGACGAATACCTCTCGGCACAAACCGACTTGGCCGGCCTCAAACGTTTAAGAGAAGATTTAAAAAAACAATATCTCGTTCATCAGGCACGTCTAACAGAGCTGTTGCATTTGGACACATCCGCCATTCGACTTATACCACCGGCAGATTCGATTCCGAGAATGCTTAAACGTTTGCCGGCATCCGAACATTTGCCTCAAATTCGCTCGGCTATGGCTGAAATCGAAGCGTGGGAATTTCGTAAAAAAACGGAAAAAGCCCGGCGCTTTCCGCAATTGTTTTTGCGCTACTCTTACGGAAGCAGTTATTATCACTTGTTGGGAGAAAAAGATTTGATTTACAACCGGGAAACCGGCCGGTGGGAAGCCTTCGGGCCTTGGGAGCAATTTCGCAGCAATCAGTTGCATTATGTTTATGCCGGGTTGCGCATACCCCTTTTTGAAGGTTTTCGCCTGAAACGCAATGTGGAAATAGCCGACTTGGAGCTTCGTGCCGCCCGCAAACGCTTGCAATCCCGCCAACGCCGACTTCAAAGTCTTTTCGCCCAATGGACGGCCGAAGCCGAAAGTGCTTATAACCAATGGAAAGCCCAACGGAAAATTGTCCGGCTTCGTGAAGAAAACCTCCGGTTGTATGAACAAAAATACCGTAACCGAACCGTCCCGTACGAGCAATGGCAACGCCGGCGCGAAGCTTATCTGCAAGCCCGGATGATGCTAAGCCGGTATAAGTGGGAAACCTTTATGAAATACGAACTGCTCAAACGACTTTTCTCGGACTTCAATACACAGGATTTTCGTTAGAAGGCGGTGAAACGTCTTTCGTGTGCTTTTGCTTTCCTTCAATGTTTTTTAAAAAGCGTCTTTTTTTACCCAATTGCCGAACATTTCCCTGAATTTTTCCAGTTTGGGTATAATAACAAATTGACAATAAGGATTTTCGGGATGATTGGCAAGATAATTTTTATGATAATCTTCCGCAGGCCAAAACTCGGACGCAGGTTCGATTTGTGTAACGACAGGCCGGTCGAAGACACGGTTTTTCTCCAAAAAGTCGATATAGGCTTCCACCGTTTCCTTTTGGGCGGGCGTGGTGTAAAATACGGCCGAGCGGTATTGCGTGCCTACGTCGTTGCCTTGCCGGTTGAGTTGAGTGGGGTCGTGGGTGGCAAAGAAAACTTCCAATAGCTTGTCGTATCCGATTTTTTCGCTGTCATATATGATCATAACCGCTTCCGCGTGTCCGGTTTTTCCCGTGACCACTTGCTCGTAAGTGGGGTTCTTGACATACCCGCCCGTATATCCGGGTATCACTTCCAATACGCCGTCCAATTGCTTGAAAATAGCTTCGGTACACCAAAAACATCCGCCGGCAAAAACAGCGGTCCGGGGAATGATATTTTTTTTGTTTGAGTTCATTTTTTTATCGTTTGATTACGTGTCAAATGTAAGAAATAATCGGCATTGCCGGGGGAATCATTCGGGTTGTGTTCCTTTCTCTCTTTAAAATCCTCCGGATTTTATGTCCGGTTTTTTCCACTCGGATGTTTGTCCGGCCGGGGGCGTTTAAGCGAAAAATCCTTGCGGATTACTTAAATGAATACACAACTCCGGCCAGGATGTGCAGTCCGTGAACCGGGTATTGATAATAGAGCCAATCCCTCCGGTTGAGTAAATTATTTGCTTCCGCATAAATGTAAAGTCCTTGCAGGAGCTTGTATCCCATAGCGAGATTTACATCCACCGTTTCGCCGGTTTTTACCGTGTTGCCGTTCCATAAGTCGTAGCGCGGGCCTATATAATACAAATTGCTTCGCCCGTCGAATTTTCCTATGTTGAACCTTAAAAGCCATGATACTTTATAATCTTCCGAGTTCCAAGCTTTCGGTTGGGTTTGCAGTGTGTATTGATAATAGTCGAACTTGAGTTTGGTTTCAAAATGCTCGTTTGCTACGTAGGATAAGTGTGTTTTGAAATAGAAATAATCCAAATCGTCGTAAACGGGCGTAAGCGTTAAGCCTTCGGGCCGGTTGGTGAGGATTAACAACGGGCGGTTTTTTTCTTGCACCATACCCAATGACAGATTGAAATTCATTCGGGTACCTATGGCGCCCTTAAAACCTCCTTTGAAATGGTAGGGCGTGGAGGTGGGTTTTAGGGCCTTTACCGGTGCGATGTAACGGTTGTCGTTCAACAATTCGTTATACGAGCGGGTTTTAATTCCGCCTTCATAACGCAGGTAGAGGGTTAGCATTTCCGGTATCATGTTATATTCCACGGCGACGTCGGGATAAAACAATACGGCATCGTTGATATCGGTTCGGTTTTGGTAAAAGAGTTTAAAACCGAGCTTGAACAAAAATCTTTCCCGTTCATAGCGAAAGGCAGGTTGAATGCCGGCTTGCCAATTGGAGTATCCCGTTTCGGCATTTCCGTTGCTCGAGGCGGCGGAAAGTTTGGTTTCGATATCGAATCCGGCGAGCGGGAACAGAAGTCCCGAACCCAGTTTTACCGAGTGTTCATATCCCGTATAAGCCGAGAGGTATCGGTAACGTACTTCGACGCTTCGGAAAAAGTTTTCGTAAAACGTTCCCTCCGTTTGCAATCCGATGCCGTGATTGGTAAAGGGCGTTTTCAATACTTGCAAGGGCGTCAATGTGTCCCGGTAGGCCGAGCGGTTGGCCTCATAACCGGCTTTGACAGACCACCGGGAAACATCGGTTTTTTTCCGGGCGAATATTTCGACATTGAAATCCGAAAAAGCATTGAGCCGGAGGCTGTCGTACCGTGTGTTGCCCAAGCTGAAGAAAGACAGGCTACCTCCGGCATTTAAACCGTTTTGTAAATTGTGATCGTAGAAAGTTTTTAAGCGGAATGCCTTTTCGTTACCCACGCCGAGTTCCAAATAACCGGGGATATTATCCAACCGGGTTGTTTTTACGGAAGGGCGTACCAGTTTGCCTTTTTCGGCCATATAGGTCGAAACGGCTTCAATGTCAAGGGGAGTGTAAGTTTGCGGTATTTTGGTAAAGTCCGCTTCCGGATCCGGCGGCGGATTGACCGAGATTTTGTCGGCATCGCGCACGGTGGGTGTATAGGATTTTACTACCGTGACGGTTTGGTTTTGCAGTGAATCGCGTTTGTGTTGTGCGATTGTTGTTGTTGAAACCGTCATCAGCACAAGGGCTATGGTGTGGCTCAAAAGTCTATTCATGTTATTCGATTTCATTGGGAACGTCTTCATTTTTTCGGGATTGTTCGGCTTTGATTT